>NZ_JBHJQI010000150.1:0-21003 GCF_042262805.1 Streptomyces sp. NPDC056361 | reverse complement strand
GCAGTAGAAGGTCCGCAATCTGAGCCCCACCCATCACACCTGAAAGCTGCCCAACAACCCCCAAAATAGCGACAGAGCCCGGAAAGTGAGCCAGAGCCAACTGGGGTTCTGGCACAACTTCCGTGAAACCACGCCGCCCGGGCTCACGCCGGCCTATGGACGATCCGCTGACCTGCCAGTTCACCAGGGCCGCCTGCCTTGGGCGCCGAGGGCCGGTACGACTTCACGGAAGTTGTGCCAGAACCCGTTCTCGTGTACAAAGCCACCCGGCCGCTGCCGAGCGTGGCCCGCGGCCTTCCGCACGTCACGCGCCACGCCACACCTCTGCTGCTCGGTGGAGCGCTGCGGCACGGTTCACCCCAGGTGCCATCTAGTACTCCAGTGTGACTTCGTAGTTCCACGTCACGTCGCGCGTGTGGCGGCTACTGGGCGGTGCCCTGCCCGATCGCACGGAGGACATCGGCGAGCCAGACCAGGTGGTGGCCCACGGCCCGGTTCGGATCGGCGAGGAGGTCCTCAAGGTGCTGCCATGACTCGGAGAGCTGCCCGATCGTGATCGTTCTCGGTTCGTTGGGGACGTCGTAGAGTTCGTCGCCCGGAACGGACCAGAAATATTCGTGCTCGAGCGCCACCGCGCTGCCGGCTGACGCTTCGATGTGTTGCAGTGCCAGCTCGAAGGCGTGCCGAAGCTGATCAAGCGGGATCCGCAGAGGTTCGCTGTCCATGCGCCTATTTTGTCGATCAGGGGCCGACGGACCGAAGCAAGCAGTTCGGCACTGCCCAGGACCCGGCCTGGAGCGAGAACGGCCACCGCGTGATCATCGGGGGTTGTGTGGACTCCTGAAGAGCGTGCGGTGGCCGCGAGCCATAGCGTAGAGCCTGTCCGGTGGCAGGCGTTGTTCGACCAGGCCATGGCTCGGATCGCGGGCCGGTTCCGACGGGTGGAACCGCGGGCAACCGCCCGCGCGTATCTGCTCGGACTGCTGTCCGGCGTCGAGCGGAAGAACTGCTGGCAGCTGGCCGAGCAGGCCGGTCACGTCCGGCCAGGGCCGATGCAGCTGCTGCTGCGTTACGCGCGGTGGGACGCCGATGCCGTCCGCGACGACCTTCGTGACTACGCCGTCGAACACCTCGGCGGCGATGGTGGCGTGCTGATCGTGGACGAGACCGGCTTCGTGAAGAAGGGCAGAGCTTCGGCGGGCGTGCAGCGGCAATACACCGGCACCGCCGGACGCATCGAGAACTCCCAGGTCGGGGTGTTCCTCGCCTATGCCACCGGTCGGGGCCGGACCCTGATCGACCGTCGGCTGTACCTGCCCGAGCACTCCTGGTGCACCGATTCCGAGCGCCGCCAGGCAGCCGGGATACCTGACGAGACCGAGTTCGCGACCAAACCCCGCCTGGCCTGGGAAATAATCGCCGCCGCATTGGACGCCGGGGTGGAAGCACCGTGGGTGACGGGCGACGAAGCCTACGGGCAGGACCCGCAGCTTCGTGCCGCTCTGGAAGCACGCGAGACCGGGTACGTGCTGGCCGTCGCCTGCTCCGTCCGGGTCCGGATCAACTCCGGCCGTACGCCGATTCGTGCGGACACGGTCGCCGACCGCCTGCCCGCCGCGGCCTGGCACCGGCAAAGCGCCGGTCACGGCGCGAAGGGCCCGCGCTACTACGACTGGGCCTGGATCCACACCGGCACCGGCGAACACCGCCATCTGCTGATCCGCCGCAACCCCGCCACCAGGGAACTCGCCTTCTACCTGTGCTGGTCACCCACCGCAGTACCGCTGGCCGAACTCGTCCGCGTGGCCGGCAGCCGCTGGAGCATCGGAGAGTGCTTCCAGGCCGCCAAGGGCCAGGTCGGCCTGGATCACTACCAGGTCAGGCACTGGACCTCATGGCACCGGCACGTCACGCTCGCCATGCTCGCGCTGGTCGTACTGGCCGCCGTTGCCGCCGATGCAGCCCCCGACCGACCCGCCGAACCGCATCACCACAACTGGGGTAGCAACCCAATATCGCTGACCGTTCCGGAGATCCGTCACCTCTTCACCGCCATCCTCAACCCACCAGTAGTGTCCCCAGCCAGGCTGCTGCACTGGTCGAGCTGGCGCAGACGCCACCAGGCAACAGCCCGGCGCAGCCACTATCGACGACGCTCAGCCCACGAAATCAGCGGATAGATCACGAAACCGCACTGGAGTACTAGGCGGCCGCACAACCCGCGATCTGGGCCGATTTTCGGCGCTACGGCAACAGGGGCGGACCCGCCGCGAGGGGAGTAACCCAGGGGTTAGGCTCTGTTCGAACGGGATCGGGGGACGACGATGGAACAGTGGCCTGAGGGACCTGTCGCTGACCCGGAGGCGGCTAGGGAGCGCTATGCCTCTGATATGCGGGCGGAGCGCAAAGCTTTGCGAGAGGTGATCAGGGCCGGCTTGCCTGCCGCGCACTTCGGCCTAGGAGTCGTCATCGTGGCGAGTGTGGTCGTGGGCCTGTTCGCGGGACCCATCGCCGGATCCCTCGTGGCTGGATCCTTTGCCGCCTTGTTCCTTGTTGCTCTGGTGTTCATGCTCCTTCGGGGCATCCGGGGGCTGGATGCAGCTCGCCGCGCCTACCTCTTCGCCTTTGGCTGGGCGAACTGGGTCTAGGGAAGACATAGACCCGCCGGCATCGGCCTGGACGGCCCGCAGCAGACGGCGCTCGGCATTCGGGGTGCTGCCGAGCTCGCGCAGATCACCCAGCGTGAGTCCCATCTGGGCTCGGCCGCGCATACGCGACACCTGAACATGCGAGCTCACCAGTCTCAACCCCCGGTACGCGGTCGCGACGAGCTCCCGCTCCTCCGCAAACGGGTACTCCTCACCGCCGCCCGGTGATGGCCCTGCTCAGGCAGGACGAAGCCGTCGGAGTACGTACTCCGACGGCCAGCAGAGGGCTCGAACAACCACGTTGGTGACGACGAAGTACCCCGGGCTCACCCAACCGTCCTCTTTGCTCACGAGCCCCGGACCGTCCTCGCGGTAGTAGCGACGCAACATACGGCGCAGGAACGGAGTCCCGGCCACCAACAGAACCGGAGCCGCGACGACTGCACCGACCGTCACGGCGAACCGGACTGCATGGATCCTGGCTACGTTCTCTATCCGCATCGCTCCAGTCTGCCGATCAGAAGAGCCTCGTCCACCGCTCTCACGGAATGTGTGCCAGAACCCCGTTCTGCGGACGGGGTCCGCGGTACCGGCGCCGGGTGCAGGTGTTGCTCTGGAAGGCGGCCCTCGGCGCGGCTTCCGGGGTGGGCATGGTCGTGGTGACCGTGGCAACGAACTGGTACGGCATCGCTTTCTAGCACTCTGGCCTGGGTAGATGAGTCCCGTTGCCATCGGGAGAGGTTGACTCCGTCTACCCGCGCGCTGGTGCCCCTGGCGTCATGCGGGCCAAGTCCCGGCAGCCCGGTGCCCTGCACGGCCACCAGGTGGCCGGTTCGTCTAGCTGGCGCCGGGGAGGACCCCCAAGTGCTCCGACTCGGGGGCCTAGCCAAATTCGGCCACGCAGCCGACAGTCGTGTCCTACCGGCTTCGTCCCTTGCGCTGTTCAGGAGCGGGCGGTTGTTGGCTGCCAGGGGCTGGAGGGGTTCCAGTATTGGCGGAGGGGGAGGGTCGGCCGTGGGTGGTGGTGGAGCGGGCCCGAGAGCTGCGCTCGCGCTTGGCCGGCGGGGCGAGGCTGCTGGCGGGGGAGCGGTGCCCTGGTGCTGTTGGCGGGCTGCCGCGAACGTGCTGCGGAGCTCCTTCTCGGCGGCGCTGGCGGCCGGAGCGAGCTGGTCCCGTCTGCGGCTCTCGGCCCTGCCCTGCGGGGTGGAAGGCGGGTCGGTGAGGAGGGCGAGCGGGGTGGGGCCTGCGACCACGGCGGGGTTCTCGACGAGGAGGTGCAGCAGCGGTTTGACCGCGTCGTGCTGCTGGCGGACCGGGCTGTTCGGGTCGGGTGAGGCCATGGCTGCGACGGTGTCGGCGTCCTGGGAGAGTCGCCGCAGGACGGGGCGGCTCTTGTCGGTGGTCTCGCCCCGGGCGGCCATCTCGACCAGGACTGTGCGGTACGTCGCGAGCCAGGAGACGGCCTCTTGTGCCGCCATCGGCTTCGCGCGTTCGTCCTCCAGCGCCGGGACGGCCCCGGGGCCGCCGGGGCACGACCCGTCAGGGCCGCGTTCGCTGCTGTAGAGGTCGGCGGCGGTGCGGTTGGTGATGACGATCGAGGTGACGGCCGGACTCTGTTCGGCGGCCGCGACGGTCTCCGGCATGGCTTTGTCGACGGCTTCCGAGAGTGTCTGTTGCTCAGCGGTGAGAGCGCCCTGCTCCGTCGCAGAGTGATGTCGGCGAGATCCGGGAGCGTAGGCGTGTTTGCATCTGAGTGATCATTGTGCTTCACGTGACGAATGCCCCAGGTATGAGAGCTGCCTGGATGGAGGTCTCAGCGCTTGCTCAGAAGCGTCGGAGGTCTTCCATACGGTCAAGCAAGCTCTGGATCAACTCGCCACGGATGCGCTCTGCCTGCTGCGCTCGTAACCTCAGCTCGCTCGTGAGTTCCGGGGAAGGAGACTCTGCGTTGTGGCTGCGGGATAGAGCAGTATGGATCGCTTCGCCGGTCTCCCTGATCATTGGAATCAAGGTCCGCTGTTCCTGCGTCAACGGAGCCAGTCCTTGCCGCTGCCGGATTCTTCGACGGCTGAGCATCCGGTTTCCCGAACCGCTATGTCGGGATATAAGGATTGCTAGGCCGTGAGCGGCTACAAGGTCCGCAGCGGCTTCCACCAGAGTGAGGTCCCTATCCAGCGTCCGCCGGAAGGCCTCAGGGTTCAGAGGCTCTCCGGATTCTAGGGATGACACCCCTTCCACCAGAACCCTCAGGACATTTCGAGTGGTTCGACGCAGCGCGACCAGTCTCTCGACCTCGGCGTCAGCCAGGGTCCGACGTCGAAGTCGCTCCGCTCCTTTGAATTGGAGGATCGGTGCTGTAGCGGCGGCTCCCGCTCCCAGTAGCGCGCCCCCAATCGCACCGATCAGTCCATACAGTGCTGCGCTGTCTGCCATGCATGCATCCTCATGGACCAGAGGCGACCTGTCAGGTGGTCAGGCGGACACGTGGCAGGAGTTGGGGTCACGTCGGCCATCATCGACCACCACGAGCCTGGTCCAACAAGCCGAAGGCTGCCCTCGAATCGCGAACATTTCAGGTACCCGCAGAGAGCAAGTGCTCTCCGCTCTTGGCTGCAAGCGTTCTCCGCTCTCGCCTACGTAGCCACCGGCACCTTGCCGTAGGCCAGGTCCTGGAGCTCAGGCGGTGTCCAGCGGCCGCCTTCCAAGAAGCGGGCGAGGGCGTCGAGCCGACTGCGTTCCTCGCGGACAGCGAGCGCTACGACCCCGACGGGCGGTCGCAGTTGTGGTAAGCGTCGTACGACGGCGGGTTGTCGGCCCCGCAAATGCAGCCCCATACCGTGCGCGAGCGCTTCGCGGCCGCGAGGTCGGTCTCGTAGGTACCCATGGATCTCCTTCACGTACGGCCGGGGGGAGCCCAGGCCCGGGTCAGCGCTTCGGCCGCGCGTGGATCGGGATGTGGATCTCCACGCCGCCGCAGTCGAAGTCGGCCCACTTGTGCTCGGGAGCGAGCACCCACCCGTTGTCCGTCGCGGCGCGCACCGTCTCCCGGACCGCCTCGGTCCTGCTGGCGTAGTCCCCGAGGTTCACGGACGCGAGCGGCATCCCGAGGTCGGAGGTGTAGGTGTCCACCGAGGCCCCCCACGTGTCGGCCTCGATGTGCATGATCAGGAGGTGCGTGGTCTCCAGGCTGGCGCGGGCGGCGAGTTCGAGGTAGCGGACGTGATCGGTCTGCATCACCAGCCCCTCGTACTCCGGGAAGTAGTCGCGGAGGTCTCGGTGTGCCTCTTGGTCGCCCTGCTGCGCCTTGCGCAGTACGGCGACGGCATCCGCGATCCGCTCGGGGGCAAGGACGTCGCTGGACATGGTGGCTCCTGTCGGGATGGGTTCGATGTGGTGCACGGAGGCGAAGCCCTCCTGGAGCAGCGCGTCCGGAGTGGCCTCTCTCGCGAGGCCGTGCTGCCAGCGCAGCGTGTCCTCGGGGACGCGTAGGTTGGCTGGCCGCAGGGCGTTGAGGGTCAGGCAGGCGTCGAGGTGGGGCAGGAAGCGCAGGGCGACGATGGGGCGCCCGCGCCGGCGGGCCCGCTCCACCAGTCCGGCCCGAATGCGGGGCTCCACGTTCGTGCTGTTCCCTGTCAAGTTGCTGTGTGCAGGGATGCACGGGAAAATCCGTTGGCTGTCGGTGTTCCCTGCTGGAACGATCCTGGAATGACCGACCATCGTGACGCCGTCCTCCGCCTGTGGGGTCGCCAGCTCTACGAGCGTCAGGGCGAGCCACTCGCCTGGGCGGAGGCGGTCCTGGAGGCCACCGGCCGCGCGCCGACCGCCGTCACCGCGGCGATGTCCGGCCGACTCGACGCCCTCGCTGATTCCCCATCGGACCCGGCATGGCTCCTGTTCCGTACGGTCGCCAAGCTGGCCGCGAACCTGCGGGGCGACGGCCTCTACGACACGGATGTTGGTACCCGAATCGGCCCACTGGCCCTGCAGTTGGGCGAGCTCGAACCACCGCTCGCCAGCCCGCTCGGGGACGCACTCGGCCCCCCGCCGGACGGACCGGCTTCCCTCGTCACTGTCCACGCGGCCGAGTTGAGCAGGCACCGCACAATCCGGCTGCGGGCGATCGACGCCCTGCTGGAGTGGGCCGAGCTCGGCCATCCGCAGGCCCAGGCGGCCCTGTCCCAGGTTGTCTCCGACCACCGGACGCAGGATGTCACCGTCTGGACCAAGGCGCTCAACCGGATCGCCCTGTTCGGCGACGAGAGCGTCGAACCGGGTCTCCTGCGCGCGCTCGCCGACACCGGGCACCGCGGGGTGCGGTGGTCGGCGCTCGCCTGTGCCGAACTCGGCTTCCGCCGGGCCGTTCCGCTGATCACCGCCCTGCTGGAGCATCCCGATCCGATGGTCCGCGAGGGCGCCTGCGAGGCGCTCGGCCTCTTCGAGGAACCGGCCGCTGTGCCTGCCCTGACAGCCAGGCTGAACGACGAGACCGACTGGGTTCGCAGCAGAGCCGCCCAGGCGCTCGGCCAAATCGGCGGCGACCGGGCACTCGCTGGGCTCTGGCAGGTCATGACGGAACGCCGGAACCCGAAGGCCAGCTATCTCGCCTCAGCGATCGCTGCCTTCGGCCCGCCGGTGGTGGACGACCTGATCACCCTCACCACTGATCCGGACCCGGACCTCCGAGCACTGGCATGCCGCACTCTCGGCTCCACCGCCGACGACCGGGCCCTGCCGGCGCTGGAACGCCTCGCCGCACACGACCTCGCCAGGACCACCCTCGGCGGCCTCGTGGCAACCGCCGCCAAACAGGGGCTGCGGACCGCGCACCGCATTCGCGCGCGCACCGCATCGACCTGAGTTCGACGCTCGCCTCGCCTGCCGTTCATCCTGAACCCAGGGCCAGGTGGCACGAGGAGACCAAGGCGTGTTCTCACTGCTCGGCAACATTTGCCGGGCGACTGACCCTCCCGCGTTCTCAGAACCCTGCGAAAACCGTTCCTGGTTTCCACATGCGCAGCCAGGCAGCTTGGGTTTCAGGTCGGCGGGCGCAGGTGGAGGATGTTGCCGATGTCCTTCAGGACTGGTCCCGGTTGGTCTTGGTCGTGTGTGAGCACAGCTGCGGCGAGGGTGAGCCGAGTGATCCGCTGGCGAAGGTCCTGGATCTCGGCATTCTGGTCGGCGATGGTCTCCTTCAGCCGAGTGACGGTTTCCCGGAGTCGCTTCTCAGGTTCGGGGACCTGGCGGGTTTCGGTGCGGACGCGCTCGTAGAACTCGTTCTTCAGGTCGACGTGGCGTTTCATGAGGGCCATACGGTGAACGCCGGCTTCGACAGCTAGGGCCTGTCTTCAAAGAGGTCTGACCCAGAGTAGGAGTGACGCGAGGGTGACGGCTGCCTGGTAGGACTCGCGGGTTTTGTCATAGCGAGTGGCGATCGCCCGGTACTGCTTGAGGCGGTTGAAACAGCGTTCGACGACGTTGCGGTGCTTGTAGAGCTGCTTGTCGAAAGCGGGCGGTCGGCCTCCGTCGCGTCCCCGGCGGGCGCGATGTCCGCGCTGGTCACGGCGTTCTGGAATGGTGTGGCCGATCCCGCGTTTGCGGAGGTAGGCGCGTATCTTGCGGGAGCTGTAGTCCTTGTCTCCCAGGATGTGGTCCGGGCGGGTGCGAGGCTGGCCCGGCCCGGTCCGAGGGACCTTGATGGTGTCCAGGACGTCCTCGAAGCGGGTGCAGTCGCTGACGTTGCCGCCGGTCAGGACGAAGCCGAGCGGCCGGCCCCGGCCGTCGCAGGCGAGATGGATTTTCGTGGTCAGTCCGCCTCGGGATCGTCCGAGGGCGTGATCACATACTTCGTCCCCCGCCCCCGCTCCTTTTTGCGGGCGCCGGCAGCGTGCTGATGGGCTCGCGCGATCGTGGAGTCGACCGACACCAGCCAGTCGATGTCACCGGCCACGTCCTTCTCGGCCTGCACCGCGACGAGCATCCGCGTGAACGTACCGTCAAGCGCCCACCTGCGAAAACGCGTGTAGAGCGTCCGCCAAGGCCCGTACCGCTCTGGCACATCCCGCCATGCCGACCCGGTCTGCAGCTTCCACACAATCCCGTTCAGTACCTTGCGGTCATCCAGCCGCGGCCGCCCGGTCGACGACCGCGGCAGCAGCCCGGACAGCGCTTCCCACTCCAAATCCGACAGCTCATGACGACGCACCATGACCCACGTGATCCCCCATCAGACCCCTTTGAAGACAGGCCCTAATCCTGAGGATGGAACGACGTAGCCGGTGGCCCCGTCCGCCGGCTGTCCATGAGCTCTTCATGCTCACGGTGTCGTCGCACACGAAGCAACCTTCAGAACCCAGACACCGCTACACCCTGTGCACAACAAGAGTGTCGCCGTCACTCCACTTCATCACCACGCAGAGTGTCGTCTAACACACAGGGATGGTGACAGGTGCCGACCATATGCCGGCCGTTATGCACCTGCCGGACTGGTTGTCGTACCTGGGTTCTAGAGTCCGGCGTATGTCCCGCCACACGTCTGGCCGTCCGGTGGACGTGGAGAGCCTCTTTCCTGAGTTGCTCCCCTTCCGCCGCGAGTCCGTCCGCCTGCACCCACGTCCCGGTTCTCCGACCTGCAAGGACAGTTCCGTCGGAGGTCCTTTGCTCTGGCCTGCCGGGGAGCCATGGCCGGTGTGCGGGGAAGCGCACTACGACATGGGCTCTGGGAGTGGTCCGGAACCCGCTGTATCCCTGGTTCCCATCGTGCAGGTCCATCGTGTCGACGCGCCTGGCGTGCCCTTTCCCAAGGGGACGGACCTGCTCCAGGTCTTGTGGTGCCCTTACGCACATGGAGACTTCGGCAACCCCTTGCCCCAGGTCCACTGGCGGGACGCCGGCGCGATCGGCGACGTATTGCCAACCCCGGAACCGGCGGCCGGGCTTCCCGAGGACTGGTACCCGGCTGCCTGTGTGGTTCACCCCGAGCAGGTGACCGAGTACCCGAGCTGGGACCTGCCTGATGACGTCTACGATGCGCTGAGAGACCGCTTCGACACGCTGCTGGCAGAAACCGGCCTGAGGTACTCCTACCACCTCGCGGAGGCCCCAGGAATCAAGCTGGGTGGCTACCCGAGCTGGACACAGGAACCGTACTGGCCCGACTGCGAAGGGTGTGGCAGTCGGATGGAGCATCTCCTGACTGTCGCCAGCTGGGAATTCGACGGCGAGTCCTGGCGCACGTGGCTTCCCGAAGAGGACCGAGCCGACGAGAACGATTCGAGCGGCCTGCGTTGGAAGGGCGATGCCCACAACCCCGCCGGACTGTGCCTTGGCGACGCCGGAGGTGTCTACATCTTCGAGTGCCGTACGTGCCCTGAGCGCCCTATCGGACACTGGTTCGACTGCTCGTGACCGCTGGTGAAACTGACTAGTTAGATCTGCTCCACGCTCGCGCGGGGATGGTCCCGTCTGCCGGCCACCGTTGAGGTCGAACCACTTCTGCTTCCTGCACTTGCGGGGGTGGTCTCGACGTGGTGAGTCAGGTCGGTGTGCTGCCTGGTGGGGAGTGGTCGCGTGACCTGGCGGGTGTTTTGTCGGTTTCGGTGAAAGTGGTTCAGCTGGGGCTGGGTGTGAGGTAAAACTGCAGCTCAGGAAGTCTGCTCCCCGCGCCCGCGGGGATGGTCCCCACGCGCCGAACATCTCCGAGGCCCTGGCCAACTGCTCCCCGCGCGCGCGGGGATGGCCCTCACGGCCGGACGTATTTGTAGCGCTGCCCGGATGGCCGTCGGGCTCTCCCATGAACGCGATGGGCCTGATGGCGACCGCCTGTATCGCACGTTGGCCCCGTGTAACCGCGGTCGGCACGTCGTTCATCGCTGCGTGGACTCACCCTTGCTGGTCCGTGTGGCGATGGCATGGGCGAGGTTGGCGCGGATGACCTCCGTCATGCGGTGGTCCGGTCCCAGCACCCGTTCCATGTCGGTGAGGGTCTGTTCGTACAGGGGGATGGCCCGCTCAAGGTCCCCTGCCGCTTGATAGGCGTAGGCGAGGTTGTTCCGCGAGGTCATGGGGTCGAGGTGGTCGGGCCCCAGCACGCGCTCGCGGTCGGCGAGGGTCCGTTCGTGCAGCACAATGGCCTGGTCGAGGTCTCCTGTTGCCTGGTAGGCGTAGGCGAGGTTGCTCAGCGAGGTCATGGTGTCGGGATGGTCGGGCCCCAGCACGCGCTCGCGGTCGGTGAGCGTTTGTTCGTACAACGGGATGGCCCGGTCGAGGTCTCCCGCTGCCTGGTAGGCACTGGCGAGGTTGTTCCGCGAGGTCATGGTGTCGCGGTGGTCACGGCCCGTTACTCGCTCGCGGTCGGTGAGGGTCTGTTCGTACAGGGGGATCGCCTGGTCGAGGTTTCCTGCCGCCTGGTAGGCGTAGGCGAGGTTGTTCCGTGAGGTCATGGTGTCGGGATGGTCGGGGCTGAGCACGCGCTCGCGGTCGGTGAGGATCTGTTCGTAGAGCGGGATGGCCCGGCCGGGGGTCCCCGCCGACAGATAGGTGCTCGCGAGATTGTTCTGTGAGATCAGAGTCTTGGGATGGTCGGGGCCCAGCAACTGCCTGCGTTCGGCGAGGGTCTGTTCGTACAGCGGGATGGCCCGGTCGAGGTCCCACGCCGCCTGGTAGGTGTAAGCGAGGCTGTTCCGCGAGGTCATGGCGTCTGGGTGGTCGGGGCCCAGCACACGCTCCATGCTCGTGTGCGCGCGTCGAAGGTGCTTCAGCGCGCGGGCGAGCAGGCCCTGATTGCAGAGGAAGAGCCCGGCTTCGTGGAGGAGGCGGGCCGTGGCGGCGGTGTCGGTGGCCTCGACGGTGTGGTCAGCGAGTGCATCGATGTGGGGGAGTAGGGCGCGCCAGGTGGGCCACGTGGTGGGGTTGCCGCCGTCGCCGGGCAGGGCAGTGCTGAGGTAGGTGGTGGCGCAGTCGCGGGCGTGGTCGATGGCGTCGGGGGTGCGATGGGGGTCCTCGGGGTCCGGGGTGCGGGCGAGGGCCTGGACGAGCCGGTGGACGTTCAGGCTGCCGGTACCCGGGTCGGGGGTGATCATGCTGTAGGCCGTGAGCAGGCCGATTGCCTTGTTCCGGGCGGGTGCTGAGGTGAAGCCGCCGTCCAGCAGCGTGGCGGGAATGTGATCAGGGGCGTACCAGGCCAGGGCCCGCAGCAGGTCGCCCGCGGGTGGGTGGAGGGCGGTGATGCGGTCCAGGGTGAGGCGCCAGACACGGGCGATGGTGCGCTCGGGGGCAGTGGCGACGGCGCCGTCGCGATACATGTCCGCGGGGTGCTGGGCGAGCAGCTCCAGGTAGGCGCGGGGGGTGGGGGTGGTGAGCTGGTTCTCGACCAGGTACGCGGCGGCCTGTTCGATCGCGAGGGGCAGGTGGCCGAGTTCGGCGCACAGCTCGGCGGCGCCGTCCAGGTCCCGGGAGCCTGCCCTGGTGGTGATGTTGGTGAGCAGGTCTAATGCTTCGTCCGGGGCCAGGACGTCCAGGCGTACCACGGTGGTGGCCTGGTTCCAGGGGGTGGAGAGCCGGCTGGTGATCAGGAGGCGTCCGGTGGCGGGGCCCTGGATCAGGGGGGCGATGTCGGCGGGGTCGTTGACGTTGTCGAGGATCAGCAGCCAGCCTGTGTGGGTGGCCAGCCACTGCAGGGCGTGTTCGGCGAGTTTCTCCGCGGGCAGTACGTGAGCGAGGGCTGGTTGCAGGGCGGTGGCCAGGTCGGCCAGGCCCTCCTGGACGCCTGCCGCGCTGTCGGCGTTGATCCACCGGACCGGGGTGCAGCCGTGGTCGCGGGTGGCGGCCCAGTGAGCGGCCAGGGTGCTCTTGCCGATTCCTCCCAGGCCGTGCACCGCCTGAACCACCGCCCCGCCAGGGGTGGCGAGCGCGGCGTCCAGCCGCTCCAGCTCACGGGTGCGGCCGACGAAGTGATGGGGGCGGTTGCGGAGGGTGTCCAATCCGGGTGGGGCGTGCACCTCGGCTGCGGGTCGTAACGCCTCGGCAGGCAGCGCTACAGCGGTGGCATGGTCGCCGGTCAGAGCGGTCCCGTAGTTGTCGCCGGCGATGGCAACGGACCGGTCCCCGCCCGCGTTCGCCCCGGCCGGAGGCTGGGCGGGATCAGCCTCCGGGGGCTCCTCGGTGTCCTTCTGGTAGGCCCGTTTCATGACGGTGCACCGTCGTGGCGGTCACCGGTGGACAGCGTGCCGGTGTTGTCGCCGCCGATGGCGATCGACCGTTCCCCCGTCGCGGCCACCGTGCCCGGCGCCGGCCGGGCGGAGGGCGGCGCGGGACTCCGGCTGCCGTCGGTGGCCGGTGCGCCAGGCTGGCCGGCTCCGGTGTCGCCGGTGGAAACCGCGCCGGAGTTGGGGCCGCCGATGGCGACTGCGCGCCCACCGGTCGCCTGGACGACGGGCCCCGGGACGTGCTCGCGAGAGCGAGTGGCAAAGCGATACCCCCACATGCCCACCAGCGCCGCCACGGCCGTGCCCAATGCGGAAGCCACCGCCCAGCGAATCTCGGCGACCTCCAGCACCGACGGCAGAACCACAGCGCCGCCCAGCCATGTGGGCATCGCGAAGCCCACTATTGTCGCCAGGCCCGCGATCGTCCACCTGCCCAACCGTTCCATCCCGCTCCCCCCCGAACGATGCTCCGTGTCGACCACCACCATGGCAGCAACACCGCCGTTTCGGACCCCGAACGACAGGCAGCGGACGCACTCGATGCACCCGGATTCCGAGGTGGTTCGCGATGGCCCAAAGGGGGTGCACGTACCTGACCTGACCTTGCTCAGTGGATCGGCGTGTGCGGGAGCGGCCTGGCCGGCGTGACCGGTTCGGCACCGAACACATCCTGCTGACCGTCCCCGACGGCCACGCGCTGAAGATTTACGCCTTCCGCCGGCAGGGGCGGCTGCATGGACGGCCGCCCGGCGTGAGGCGTATGCCAACGACCAGGGCGCGCCCGACAGCTTGATCGCCGTCTCGGGCAGCTCGAACCGCTCGAAGGCGGATAAGGACCCGGCGGACTGGCTGCCGGTGCCGGCGGACCGCTGCAAGTACACCGGCGACTGGATCAAGGACAAACTGCGCTGGCGGCTGACCGCGGACCCCGCCGAGATCAACGCGCTGACCCGTCTCGCCGAAGCCTGCCCCGAGACCACGGCCAGTTACGAACAGGTTTTCTGACCGGCGCGACTTCCTGGCGTGGGCGGGCGAAGGCCGGCCGCCCACGCTCGGGGGCGATGCCGCGGGCGGCTGGTCCCTCGGGCTCCCGTCCTGCCGGATGCCGTGCTTTGACCGTACGTCGCAAATGGGGCGGATGAGCCTGTGGAGAGGCATTGTTCGGGCCGCGCGGGTGACCGGGCCAGGCATCTGGCGGAGCCGGTGCAACGCGGACGCCCTCCGTCCGGTGGCGGCGGCGCACAGTGGGGTCGTGGATGTCGAGGAGATAGCCGATGAGCTGTACGGGCTGAAGCCGTCCGACTTTGTCGCAGCACGGGACGCGTACGTCGCAGAGGCACGCAAGGCGAAGGACCCGCCGGCGGCGAAGGCGATCGCCGCGCTGCGCCGACCCGCGCTCGCGGCGTGGGCCGCGAACCTACTTGCCCGTCAGCAGCCGGAGGAGACCATGCAGTTCCTGACTCTGGGGGAGACGCTGCGAGAGGCCCACCGGACGCTCGACGCCCAGCAGCTGCGGGCGGCGAGCGGAAGCAGCACAAGCTCGTCACCGAGCTCGCCCGCACGGCCGCCGTCCTGGCCCGTGAGGCCGGGCAGCCGGTGGCCCGACATGCTCCGCGTCGCCGGATCGCTCATCACCAACCAGGTCCGTGCCTACGACCTGCTGCGGATGTTCGGCCGCGAGGGCCACCCGACCCCGCTCGGCGCCGCGTTCGCCGAGTACGGCCGGATCGACAAGACCATGCACCTGCTCACCCTGGTCGACCCGGTCGACGACACCTACCGCCGGCTGATGAACCGGCAGCTCACCGTGCAGGAGTCCCGCCACCGCCTGGCCCGCGCGATCTGCCACGGCGGCCGCGGCCAGATCCGCCAGGCGTACCGCGAGGGCCAGGAGGACCAGCTCGCCGCCCTCGGCCTGGTCCTCAACGCCGTCGTCCTGTGGAACACCCGCTACCTGGACGCCGCCGTCGCCCAGCTCCGCGCCGAGGGCCACGGCATCAAGGACGAGGACGTCGCCCGCCTCTCCCCGCTCAAGGACCGGCACATCAACTTCCTGGGCCGCTACCTGTTCAACATCAAGGCCAGCGGCCCCGGCCAGGGCCTGCGCCCTCTCCGGGACCCGGACGCCGTCGAAGACGACGAGGGCAACGACTGAACCGGCGCGCGACGTACGGTGGAGACGTAGCGCGTACCAGCCCGAGCTGTCAGAACGGTGGTTCGGTGGAGTAGGCGCCGTCCCAGGCGGGTGTGGCCGGTTTGCTTATCGGCTGCTGGAGGAGTCGTACAGCGTCCTGGATGCGGCCGAGGTCGATAAGGCGCTCGGCACGAAGAGAGCTGTTGACTTCCGGGTGCTGTGCGAGGACTGCGGCGGCTTCTTCAGTGCGGCCGGCTTTGTCAAGGATGTCGGACAGGGCCCAGGCCGCGTACCAGGTGTCGCCCTCGGGGTGAGATCGCGCCTGCTCGATCGCTTCGTCGAGCAGGCCGCAGTCGGCCATGAGCGGAAGCCGCATCTGGAAGAGGTCCCAGTACTCCTCGCCGTCCCTTCGCGCCTTGATGGCATCAAGGTGGGCCAGGCCCTCTCGGGACCGGCCGTGGTCGGAGTACAGGGTGCAAAGAGCGTCGACGAGCCAGTCCTCCGCCTCGTGTTCGGTGAACGCGCGCAGCACCTCGATCGCCTCATCGCTCCGTCCGTGCCGGACCAGGAGCTCGGACAGCGGTACAGCCACATGCCACATTCCGGACGGCGTGGAACCGAACGTGCGGTAGGCGGCGATCGCGCCTTCCACGTCGTCGCGTTTCTCCAGCACTTCGGCAAGGCGCTGCACGGCGTGCCCGTGGTGCTCGGACGCCGCGTACGCACGCAGTTCCGTGATCCGGTCATGCCTGGTCAGCAGGTCGGCCAGCTGGTCACGGCCGTTGACGGAGGTGATCTCGCGGGTGTGCAACAGGGCGATCGCCTCCTCGACCCGGCCCTGGCGTTCCCTGATCGTGGCGAGCAGGCCGACAGCGTTGGACGGTTCCATCCGGAGGTTGTCGCAGTCCGGGTCGTCACAGGCAGGCACCGCCACTTCCGCCCGGGCCTCCAACAGGACCGCCGCTTCCTCGTCCATGCCCGCCGCTGCGGCAACGTCGACCAGGCACTCGGCGAGGAACCAGTCCTGGATCCCGGCACGCAGCAGCATGAACGCCTCGCCGCTGCGGCCGTGGCGGGCCAGCAGGCGCGCGAAGAAGACCAGCGCCAGCCGGTCACCGGACTCCGCGTACGGGCGGGACAGCGCGATCGCCTCCTCCGCCCGGCCCCAGCCCTCCAGCAACTCCGCCCGGGCCTGGGCCGCCGGCCACCAGTTCGTGGCGACGTACGGAGCGAGCACCTCCAACGCCTGCTCTCGCTGGCCCCGATTCCCGAGCAGCCGGACCCACTCCAGTGCGCAGAACCACTCCCCGCGGCCAGCCTGGAACTCCACTTCCCGCTCATGACCGAGTTCGAGAAGCCGCGACACCAGCTTCGGAGGAATGTAGCCCGTCAGCGTTCGGGCCCGGTAGTCAAGATCATCAGCGTCCACGACAGCGCACCTTAGCCCTCACCACTGACACAGCCCGCACGTCGAGGCCATCGCATGTGAGGGCAGGCGTCAATAAACGATGGCAAGCTCAAGTGATCAACGCACCACCCTCGGATGATCATGTGATCGTGGAGGCACAGGTGCGTGACTACGGGTTTTCGCCGGCTCAGCAGGACGAGATCTGGAGACGCTGGCGCGAGGGGCAGTCGTTCAGCTTGATCGGGCGGGCGTCGGGGCGCCGATGCAGAGCGCCCGTCGGTTTCTGCATCAGAGCGGCGGCGTCCGCCTCGCCGCGCAGACGCGGTCAGAGCGGCATCTGAGCGGCAGCGAGCGCGAGGAAATATCCCGTGGCCTCGCCGCCGGGGAATCGGCTCGGCAGCTGGCCAAGCGGCTGGGCCGATCTCCTTCGACCATCTCGCGCGAGATCGCCCGCAACGGCGGCCGGGACCGCTACCGAGCCGCGTCGGCCGATGCGGCCGCCTACGAGCGCGGGCGCCGCCCCAAACAGGCCAAACTCGCCCAGCGACCTGCTCTACGCGCTCTGGTGGAAGCCAAGCTGGCTCTGTGCTGGTCACCCGAGCAGATCGCAGGATGGCTGCGCCGGCAGTTTCCTGGTGACGCCTCCATGCAGATCTCGCACGAAGCGATCTACCTCTCGCTCTACGACCCTCGCCGGCGCCAGGCGATCGACCGCAGCCTCACCCAGCGGCTGCGGTCAGGCAGGCCGATGCGCCGACCGAAGATCGCCCGTCGGCCCACCGGGCGGGGCGTCATCCGCGGCATGGTGTCCATCACCGCCCGCCCCGCCGAGGTCGAGGACCGCAAGATCCCGGGCCACTGGGAGGGAGACCTCGTCATGGGCACCCGGCCCTCGGCCGTCGCCACGCTGGTCGAGCGCACCAGCCGCTACACGGCCATTGTCGCGCTGCCCGACGGCATCAAGGCCGAACAGGTCACTCCGCATCTCACCAGGAATCTCCTCGGCATCCCGCCCCAGCTACGACGAACGCTCACCTGCGACCGAGGGCGCGAGATCGCCGAACACCAAACCATCACCGCCGAGACGGGGATGCCGATCTACCTCTGCAAGCCGCGCAGCCCGTGGCAGCGCGGCACCAACGAGAACACCAACCGACTACTTCGGCAGTACCTGCCCAAGGGCGCGGACCTTCGCAGGTTCAGCCAGGCCGACCTGGACGCCATCGCCCACGAGCTCAACCACCGCCCGCGCAAGATCCATGGCTACCGCACTCCGGCCGAGGTCTACGCTGACCTCCTGAACAGCGGTGATGCGCTGACCGCTTGAGCTCGCCGACGTTTCTCGACACTGAAGACCAGTTTGTCGTGTGAGCCGATTGACCCACGATGTGATCATCGCGGCGGTCAGTGTGACCGCCGCGACAGTTCTCCGGGTGTGCGGTCGGCTGCTGCTATGAGCTGGGCTGCCAGATTCTTGAGGGCCGGCCGGAGTTCGTCGGGCTGGTGGATGGTGAAGGGCCATTCCAGGGAGGCGAGGAGATGTGCCATGCCGTCGAGGCGTTCCGCCCGGGCGTGCATGAGGACGCCGACGGGTTGGGCGGTGAGCGTGACGGCGGTGTTCGGCAGCCGACGGGCGATCTCGTCGAGGGGGCCGTGGATCGTCACCTCGACCTGCCAGCGGTAGGGCCCCTGGGCGAGGGTCGAGGTCAGGTGCGCGACGGGGTCGAAGTCGTCGGGGGCGGTGAAAGTCGAGGTGCGGGGTGTGACGGAGGTGATGCGGTCGATGCGGAAGGTCCGCATGTCGTCTCGGAGGTGGTCGTGGCCGACGACGTACCAGCGGCCGGTGTGGAAGACCACGCCGTAGGGGTCGATGTCGCGTTCGGTCTGGTCCTGCCGCCACGACCGGTGGTCGATGCCGACGGTCGTCTTGGCGCGCGAGGCCTGGGCCAGGGCCAGCAGGACGCCGCTCTCGGGCGCCTGCGCGATCACGGCGTTGGCGGTGAAGGAGAGGGTCTCGCGCATGGCGGCGAGCGGTTCCCGCAGGGCCTGCGGAAGCACCCGTTCGATCTTGGCCCGGGCGCCCGTGCTGGCCGGTGCGGTGGTGCCCATTCCGAGGCGTTCGCCCGCAAGGAGTCCGAGCACGACGGCGAGGGCCTCGTCGTTGGTGAGGACCAGGGGCGGCATCCGGTAGCCGCGGGCCAGTCGGTAACCGCCGTAGCGGCCGCGCTCGGCCTGCACGGGGATGCCCAGGTCGCGCAGGTGGGCGGTGTAGCGGCGGACCGTGCGGACGTCGGTGCTGAGACGGTCGGCCAGCGCCGGCCCGGTAAGCCCGACGTTCGACTGAAGGAGTTCCAGCAGGGTCAGCACGCGGGTGAGGGGATGCGACATGGATCACTCAGCCTTACAGGGCGGATTCTGTCCTGTATCGACTTTACGCTCCCAGGCAGCACCTACTTCAGGGAGATCACATGGCCACCTTCGTACTCGTTCCCGGCGCCTGGCTCGGCGCGTGGGCCTGGGAAGACACCGCCCGCGCCCTGCGGGAGCGCGGCCACACGGCGCTGCCGCTGACGCTGACCGGCCTGGCCGAGCGCGCCGAGGAGGGCGGGCCCAGGACGGACCTGGACACGCATATCGGGGACATCACCGCCTTCGTGGAGAAGAACGATCTGCGCGGCGTCACGCTGGTCGCCCACAGCTACGCGGCTGCCCCGGTGACCAGGGCAGCCGGGCGCCTCGGCGACCGCGTGGAGCGGGTCGTCTACGTGGACAGCGCCCCGTTCGCCGCGGGCATGCGCATGCTCGACCTCATGCCGCCGGAGGCGGCGGACCAGCTGGGCCAGCAGGTCAAGACCCATGGCGACGGCTGGCGGCTACCGATGCCGCCCTTCGAGATCCTGGGCCTGGCCAGCAGCCTCGACGGCCTGGACGAGGACCGGCGGGACGTGCTGCGCGCACGGGCCACCCCGCATCCGTTCGGCACCTACACCCAGCGTCTCGCCGGCCACGCCGAGCCCGGTCCCGGCGTGGACCGTGTCCTGATCGCCTGCCGCGACTTCACTGGCCTGCTGAATGCCGGGGTGCCGATGCTGGCCTTCCTCAACCAGCCGCCGTGGCGGCGCTTCGACCTGGCCACGGGGCACTGGCCGATGCTGTCGGCGCCCGCCGAACTCGCCGGCATGCTCCACACGGCCGCCTCCTGACCGAGACGGATACAACCCGATGCTTGACCATGGGAGCGTCCGCAGGCTGCGGGCCCGCGCGCAGGCCCTGGCTGGCGGGGTACAGGAGGCCTCCGTCGCGGCGGTGGTCCGCCGGGTCTTCGCCATCCAGGCCCAGGACGCCACCGCCGCCGACCTCGGCATCCGGGTTCGCGGGCGGGACATCACCGCCCGCGCCATCCGTACGGCGTACGAGGAGGAGCGGAGCATCGTCCGCGGCTGGTACATGCGCGGCACCCTGCACGCCATCCCCAGCGACGACGCCCGCTGGGTCCTGCGGCTGCTCGCTCCCCGGATCATCGCCGGCACCGGCCGCCGCTACCACCAGCTCGGCCTGGCCGACGACCTGCGCCAGCGATCCGACCGCCTCCTTCGGCACGTCCTCGCCACGCACGGCCCACTCACCCGCGCCAGCCTGACCGAGCACCTCACCACCCTCGGCGTCCCGCCGGACGGGCAGGTGCCCTTCCACCTGATCCGGCACGCCGCACTCACCGGCGTCCTCTGCCACGGCCCGCAGCGCGCCGGTGAGGCAACCTATGTGCTGCTCGACGACTGGCTGCCCGCCACCCAGGACTCCCGACCGGACGACGACGCCGCCCTGGCCGAGCTGGCCCGCTGTTACCTAGCCGAGCACGCCCCCGCCACGCTCGAGGACTTCGCCGCCTGGTCCGGGCTACCGGTCACCTGGGCGCGCAGGGCCTGGAGAAACCTGGCGGAGTCCGGCGTGATCGCCGAGTACGGCACGTTGACCATGCTCGCCCGGCGAGTGGAGGAGCCAATCGCCGCGTCTGACATCCCGGACGTTCGCCTGCTGCCCGCCTACGACAACTACCTGGTCGGCTACCGTACCCGCGAGGCATCCGTCCCCGCTCCCCACCAGGCCCGCGTCTGGCCAGGAGGCGGCGTCATCCGGCCGACTGTCCTCGCGGACGGCCTCGCCATCGCCACCTGGACTCGCGGCTCCGGCGCGCGCTCCATCCAGGTGGATGCGTTCGGACCTGTCCCACGACAGATCGAGCTGGGAATCGACGGGGAGAAGACATCCATCGTCCGCTTCCTGCAGCCCACCGCGTAACCGGATCGCGCTCCGAGGCGAAGAAAACGGGGTCTACGCCAGGCTCGCGGGCGTTCGCGCCGCCGGCCGGGGACGAGGGATGATCAGAGGCTCCGCAAGTCGCGCGCGAGTTCCGTCACCATCACCATCACCGCCGCCGCAGCCCGCGCGTCTTGCGGGTCGGTATTGATCGGCACGTCCAGCCGCCCGCAGAGCATTGCTCTTTCGGTGAGGACACTGAGCCGTTTCCAACTTCACGCTGATGCGTGGTGAAGAACAAGAACAGCCTTCACGATGTCGGTGATGCGGTTGGTGCTGCAGCGGAGTTTCCGG
>NZ_JBHJQI010000149.1:0-21267 GCF_042262805.1 Streptomyces sp. NPDC056361 | reverse complement strand
GCGCACCGCCGTGGCGGTGCGCCCCTCTCGCGTCCGTACGGTCAGGCCGCGGCCGGGCGGATCCGGTTCGTGCGGGCCAGGAACTCCGTCTCGCGCAGCGCCCGGGTGACGTTGGCGTGCGCGAGCCCGACGAGCTCCTGGGCGGTCCAGCCCCGGCGGAGCAGCTCCGCGAAGAGCGGGACGTAGCCGACGGCCGGGTCGGTGGTGCGGGAGACGCCCGCGCAGTGCGCGCCCGCCTCCGCCCGCACCCGGTCGAGGACGTCGGCGACGGCGGCCGGGTCGTCGGTCACCGTGACCATGCACACGGCGCCGTTCGCGCCGAGCAGGCGCAGCACGTCGTCCGGCAGCCCCTCCGGGGCCGCCCGGGTCAGCAGGGCCGGGGCACGGGTCACCGCGAGGGTGCGGCGGACCGTGTCCTGGTCGGCGCCGGACAGGTCCAGGGCCAGGCCGATGCGGTTCATCTCGCGTACCGCGTCACGGGCGAAGCGGGTGAGGTTCACGGCCCGTACGCCGAGCGCGTGGTACGCCCGCAGGGTGGCCGCCGAGCCGCCGAGCGCCGTCCAGCCGACCGGCCCGAGCAGCGCGGCGACCCGGCCGCAGTTGCGGGCGTGGGCCACCTCGGAGGTCGTGTACGCCAGCCTCAGGTCCTCCGGGCAGGCGGCGACGAGCGCCCTGACGGCGTCGATCCGGCGCAGGGTCCCGATGACGCCCTCGTCGGCCGCCACGTCCAGGGACCAGAGCTGCGCCCCGGCCTCCGCGGCGCGGGCCGGCGGCAGGTCCTCGGGGTCGAGACTCCCGGGGAGTTCGGTGTGGCCCTCGGTGACGGGCTGGGCGGCGAGGATGGCCCGGGCCCGCGCCGTCTCGTCGAGCGGCGGGGGTGGCTCCGGGGGGTCGAGCTCGCCGGCGGCGGCAGGGACGGTGGAGAGGGTGGGATGGTCGTCTAGCAGTTCCGCCATGGTCTTACTCCGAACTCGGCGATGCAGTACCGCCCCGCCGAGAGCGGCGGGGCAGTACCGTCCACCGTGCCACCGGCCCCCTCGGGGGGCTCGGCGGAGTACGCCGTCCGGGTGATCCGCGGAACACCCCTAGGGGGTGTCGAGCGCCTCGATGGTGGCGTTCGACGGGGCCGTACGGCTCCTCAGGTCGCGGGAGACCGATTCCGCGTCGCGCAGCACGCGGACCGCGTTGGACCAGGTCAGCCGGGCGAGGTCGGGGCGGGACCAGCCGCGGTCGAGGAGCTCCGCGATCAGGTTCGGGTAGCCGGCGACGTCGTCGAGGCCGACGGGGGTGAAGGCGGTGCCGTCGTAGTCCCCGCCGATGCCGATGTGGTCGATGCCGGCGGCCTCGCGCATGTGGTCGAGGTGGTCGGCGACCGTGGCGGCGGTCACGACGGGCCGGGGGTTCGCCTCCTCGAAGGCGCGGTGGAGCCGCATGGCCTCGGGGGTGGTGTCGAGGTGGTCGAGGCCGTGCGCCCGGAGGTTGTCGTCCGCGCGGGCGGTCCACTCGACGGCCGCGGGGAGGATGAACTTGGGCACGAAGGTGGCCATCGCGACGCCGCCGTTGGCGGGCAGCCGCTCCAGGACGTCGTCCGGGACGTTCCTCGGGTGGTCGCAGACGGCGCGGGCCGAGGAGTGCGAGAAGATCACCGGCGCCGTCGAGGCGTCGAGCGCGTCCCGCATGGTGGTGGCGGCGACGTGCGAGAGGTCGACGAGCATGCCGGAGCGGTTCATCTCGCGGACGACCTGTCGGCCGAAGGCGGTGAGGCCGCCGACGCCGGGCTCGTCGGTCGCCGAGTCCGCCCAGTCGTTGTTGTCGTTGTGCGTGAGCGTCATGTAGCGCACGCCCAGGGTGTGCAGGGCGCGCAGGGTGGCGAGGGAGTTGTTGATCGAGTGGCCGCCCTCGGCGCCCTTGAGGGAGGCGATGCGGCCCTGCGCGCGGGCCGCCTCCATGTCGTCCGCCGTGAGGGCCGGGGCGAGGTCGGCGGCGTACCGCTCCAGGAGCTGGTCGACGATGTCGATCTGCTCCAGGGTCGCGCTGACCGCGTCGTCGCCGGCCAGCGCGCAGGGCACGTACACGGACCAGAACTGGGCGCCGACGCCGCCGGCCCGCAGCCGGGCGAGGTCGGTGTGGAGCGCTCCGGTCTGGTCGGCGCCGATGTCGAGCCGGTCGAGGTCGTAGCGGACGTGCTTGCGCAGGGCCCACGGGAGGTCGTTGTGGCCGTCGACGACGGGCGCGGAGGCCAGGAGTTCCCGGGCCTCCGCGAGGCGGTCCGCCGCGGTCACTTGGCGAAGCCGAACGACTCCGCGCCCTCGACCTTGGCCCGCAGCCGCTTGCCCTTCTCGGTCGCCTGGTCGTTCAGCTCCTGCTGGAAGTCGCGCATCCGGCCGAGCAGCTCGGGGTCGTGCGCGGCGAGGATCCGGGCGGCGAGCAGGCCCGCGTTCCGGGCGCCGCCGACGGAGACCGTGGCGACGGGGACGCCGGCCGGCATCTGCACGATGGAGAGCAGCGAGTCCATGCCGTCGAGGTACTTCAGCGGCACGGGCACGCCGATGACGGGGAGCGGGGTGACGGAGGCGAGCATGCCGGGCAGGTGGGCGGCGCCGCCCGCGCCCGCGATGATCGCCTTCAGGCCGCGGCCGGCCGCCTCCTCGCCGTACGCGATCATCTCGCGGGGCATCCGGTGGGCGGAGACGACGTCGACCTCGTACGGGATCTCGAACTCGTCGAGGGCCTGGGCGGCGGCCTCCATGACGGGCCAGTCGGAGTCGGATCCCATGACGATGCCGATGACGGGGGCGGTGGCGGGGCTCATTCGGTGATCGTTCCTCGCAGGTAGCCGGCGGCGTGGCGGGCGCGCTCCAGCACGTCGTCCAGGTCGTCGCCGTAGGTGTTGACGTGCCCCACCTTGCGGCCGGGCTTCACGTCCTTGCCATACATGTGGATCTTGAGCTGCGGGTCCCTGGCCATGCAGTGCAGGTACGCGGAGTACATGTCCGGGTAGTCGCCGCCCAGGACATTGCACATCACGGTCCACGGCGCGCGCGGGCGCGGATCGCCGAGGGGCAGGTCGAGGACCGCCCGGACGTGGTTGGCGAACTGCGAGGTGACCGCCCCGTCCTGCGTCCAGTGGCCGGAGTTGTGCGGGCGCATCGCCAGCTCGTTGACGAGGATGCGGCCGTCCGTGGTCTGGAACAGCTCGACGGCGAGGTGGCCGACGACGCCGAGCTCCTTGGCGATCCGGAGCGCCAGCTCCTGCGCCTGGCCGGCGAGCGCGTCGTCGAGGTCGGGCGCGGGCGCGATCACGGTGTCGCAGACGCCGTCGACCTGGCGGGACTCGACGACCGGGTAGGCGACGGCCTGGCCGTGCGGGGAGCGGACGATGTTCGCCGCGAGCTCGCGGACGAAGTCGACCTTCTCCTCGGCGAGGACCGGGACCCCCGCGAGGAAGGGGTCGCGGGCGTCGGCCGCGGTGCGGACGAACCAGACGCCCTTGCCGTCGTAGCCGCCGCGCACGGTCTTGAGGATGATCGGGAAGCCGCCGACCTCGGCCGCGAAGGCGGCCGCGTCCTCGGGGTCCGCGACGATGCGGTGCCGGGGGCTGGGGGCGTCGATCTCGTCGAGCTTGGCGCGCATCACGCCCTTGTCCTGGGCGTGCACCAGGGCGTCGGGGCCCGGGCGGACGGGGATGCCGTCGGCTTCGAGGGCGCGCAGGTGCTCGGTGGGGACGTGCTCGTGATCGAAGGTGATCACATCGCATCCGCGCGCGAAGTCGCGCAGCGTGTCCAGGTCGCGGTAGTCGCCGATGACGACCTCGCTCACCACCTGGGCCGCGGAGTCCTGCGGGGTGTCGCTGAGGAGCTTGAACTTGATGCCGAGGGGGATACCCGCCTCGTGGGTCATACGGGCGAGCTGACCGCCGCCGACCATGCCTACTACGGGGAACGTCACCCTCTTAGGGTATCCGCACAATCCGGATGACTCGTTCGGCTGTGTGTTGACACAGGCGGAACGGGGAAGCATCAGAGTTTCGACGGCGGGCAGACGATCACCGGACGGGCTAGTTAGCATGGATGGGTTGACGTCATCCGGACGTCATATGAACGGATGAAACGAGCAACCACCATGAGTGAACGAAGCGCACTTCGGGTGCAGCTCGACCGGCTCACCCGTGAGTTCGCGAAGTTCGGCGCGGTGGGTGGCCTCGGGGTCCTGGTGGACCTCGGCGTCTTCAACCTCGTGCGGTCCGTCACGGACCTCCCCGTCGTCCGGGCGAGCGTGATCGCGACCGTCGTCGCGATCGGATTCAACTACCTGGGCTTCCGGTACTTCACCTACCGGGACCGCGACAAGAGCCGCCGCACCCGCGAGATGACCCTGTTCCTCGTGTTCAGCGTGATCGGCCTGGTCATCCAGAACGGCCTGCTCTACGCGGCGACGTACGGCTTCGGCTGGGACACCCCGCTGCAGAGCAACTTCTTCAAGTTCTTCGGCATCGGCGTCGGCACGATCTTCCGCTTCTGGTCGTACCGCACCTGGGTCTTCCGCGCGCTGCCCGACCCGGAGGAGAAGGAGGCCGTGCAGGCGGCCGAAGCGCTCCTGGAGCGCGCCCCGCGCCAGGCGACCGGTCGCCAGCCCGACCGGGTCTGATCCCCGCACTCCCCGAAAGGGCCGGTCCGTCCGCGGACCGGCCCTTTCGCATGCCCCTCCGTGCGCGGAGTCACCACCGACCCGGCCGGCGGACCGGGGAGGCCACCACCGCACCGGTCAGCGGACCGGGCGGTCCCGCGGCTCCTCCGAGACGCTCCTGACCTCGCGGCTCAGGAACAGCGCGAAGACCGGCGGCTGCTGCTGGAGCAGCTCCAGGCGCCCGCCGTCCGCCTCGGCGAGGTCGCGGGCCACCGCCAGGCCGATGCCGGTGGAGCTGCGGCCGCTGACCGCCCGCTCGAAGATCCGCGCGCCGAGGTCGGCCGGGACGCCGGGACCCTCGTCGGTGACCTCGATCACGGACTGGTTCCCGGTGACCCGGGTGCGCAGGGCGACCGTGCCGCCGCCGTGCATGAGCGAGTTCTCGATCAGGGCGGCGAGGACCTGGGCGACCGCGCCGGGGGTGCCGACGGCCCGCATCCCCTGCTTGCCCGAGTGCACGATGGCCCGCCCCGCGCTGCGGTAGGCCGGCCGCCACTCCTCGATCTGCTGCTTGACGACCTCGTCGAGGTCGAAGGCGACGGCGGAGCCGGTGCGGGGGTCCCGCGCGTTGGTGAGCAGCCGCTCGACGACGTCGGTGAGCCGCTCGACCTGGGTGAGCGCGATCGTCGCCTCCTCCTTGACCGTGTCCAGGTCGTCGGCGAGGGCGACCTCCTCCAGGCGCATGGAGAGGGCGGTGAGGGGCGTGCGGAGCTGGTGGGAGGCGTCGGCGGCGAGCCGGCGCTCGGCGGTGAGCATCCGGGCGATCCGCTCGGCCGAGGCGTCCAGGACGTCCGCGACGCGGTCCAGCTCGGGGACCCCGTACCGCTTGTGCCGGGGCCGCGGGTCGCCGGAGCCGAGGCGCTCGGCGGTCTCCGCGAGGTCGGTGAGCGGGGACGCCAGCTTGTCGGCCTGCCGTACGGCGAGGAGGACGGCGGCGACGACGGCGAGCAGCGCCACGGCGCCGATGATCAGGAGGGTGCGGCCGACCTCGGCGGTGACCGCCGAGCGGGACTCCTCGACGACCACGCTCTCCCCGCGCTCGCCCTCGGCCAGGCCCCGGATGACGTCCCCCTCGGGGCGGGTGCCGATCTCGATCGGCTCCCGCCCGGGGATGCGGATCTGCGCGTACCGCTTCGCGCCGCTCTGCTCGGCCAGGATGTCCGGGTTCACCGGCTCCCCGCCGATCAGCCGGCTGTCGACGATCGAGACGATCCGCAGCGCCTCCGAGTCGACGCTCTCCTGTGCGCTGTTCGAGATCGTCCGGGTCTCCACGAGCACCAGGGACACACCGAACACGGCGATGACGACGAGCACCACGGCGAGCGTGGAGTTGATCAGGCGGCGGCGCATGGCTTAACGGTGGCTCAGCTCTTTTCGAAGCGGAAGCCGACTCCGCGGACGGTGGCGATGTAGCGGGGGTTCGCGGCGTCGTCGCCGAGCTTCTTGCGGAGCCAGGAGATGTGCATGTCGAGGGTCTTGGTGGACGACCACCAGGTGGTGTCCCAGACCTCGCGCATCAGCTGGTCGCGGGTGACGACCCGGCCGGCGTCGCGGACGAGGACGCGGAGGAGGTCGAACTCCTTCGCGGTGAGCTGGAGCTCCTCGTCCCCCATCCAGGCGCGGTGCGACTCGACGTCGATGCGCACGCCGTGGGTGGCGGGGGCGACGGCGGGCTCGGTGGAGCCGCGCCGGAGGAGGGCCCGGACCCGGGCGAGGAGCTCGGCGAGCCGGAAGGGCTTGGTGACGTAGTCGTCGGCGCCCGCGTCCAGCCCGACCACGGTGTCGACCTCGTCCGCCCGTGCGGTGAGGACCAGGATCGGGACCGTGTGGCCCTCGGCGCGCAGCCTCCGGGCGACTTCGAGGCCGTCCATGCCGGGCAGGCCGAGGTCGAGCACGACCAGGTCCACGCCGCCCTGGAGTCCGGCGTCGAGTGCGGTGGGGCCGTCCTCGCGGACCTCGACCTCGTACCCCTCTCTCCGCAGGGCGCGGGCCAGCGGTTCCGAGATGGATGCGTCGTCCTCGGCGAGCAGTACACGGGTCATGGGGTGATGGTAGTCCGCACGGGGTCCGGGCCGGGGCGGGATCCACACGGGCCGGGCATCCCCTGGAGATCCTGTGGGTATCTTTCACATGACCTTCGAATGGCCTTGCGTGGTTGCACCCACGCCTGTGATCCATCTCTCAAGTCCTTCCATATCCGGCACTGTCGTGTCGTATGGTGGCGAGACGTCAGTAGCGGTATTCGGGGACCTTTGGCCGGCTTCGCCCGCCAAGGTCCTCTTTCTGCGTGAGGTGGGCCCTGCCACCCTCGGTGACGGCGAATGACCTGTGGGCCGGGTCCCGGAGCGCGTAGACGCGTCTCCCGGGGCGTGGATCCCGGTGGAGTCCGACGACCCCGCCGGTGCCGGCCTCCCCCACCGGGCGCATCACGCTCACAAGGCGTGCGTCCCGACAGAGCAAGGATCGACATGGCGTCCAGCCTGACGAAGGACTCGGCGGCCGAACCCCTCGGCTACGAGAAGACCTTCCTCGGCCACCCCCGTGGCCTGGCCACCCTCTTCATGACCGAGATGTGGGAGCGTTTCTCCTACTACGGCATGCGGGCCCTTCTCGTTCTGTACCTGGTCTCCGGCGGCGTGGACGCCGCTACGGGCAGCCAGGGCGGCGGCCTCGCGATGACCGCCGCGACGGCGACGGCGATCTACTCCGTCTACGTCTCGATGGTCTACCTGATGGCCATGCCCGGCGGCTGGTTCGGCGACCGTGTCTGGGGCGCCCGCAAGACCGTCGCCATCGCGGCCTCCGTGATCATGCTCGGCCACGTCTCGCTGGCCATCCCGGGCCAGGCGATGTTCTTCGTCGGTCTCGCGCTCGTCGCGGTCGGCTCCGGTCTGCTGAAGGCCAACATCTCGACGATGGTCGGCCACCTCTACAAGGGCGCGGACGACCCGCGCCGTGACGGTGGCTTCACGCTCTTCTACATCGGCATCAACCTGGGCGCGTTCTTCGCCCCGCTGGTCATCGGCACCGTCGGCGAGAAGGTCAACTGGCACCTGGGCTTCGCCCTCGCCGCCGTCGGCATGGGCCTCGGCCTGGCCGTCTTCCTGGCCTTCGGCAAGACGCTGAACCCGAAGAGCAGCGAGGTCCCGAACCCGCTGTCCGCCGCGGAGCGCAAGGCCGTCATCACCAAGGTCGC
This sequence comes from Streptomyces sp. NPDC056361, assembly GCF_042262805.1. NCBI lineage: Bacteria > Bacillati > Actinomycetota > Actinomycetes > Kitasatosporales > Streptomycetaceae > Streptomyces > Streptomyces sp. NPDC056361. The sequence continues at coordinate 13,385 of NZ_JBHJQI010000149.1, read as the reverse complement.
CGTCGTCGCCGTCGTCGTCGCCGCCTTCTACGGCGCCGTCGTCGCCCTGGGCATGTACACCCTGAACTGGGCGATGGTCCCGATCACCCTCGCGGGTCTGATCATCCCGGTCGCCGTCCTGGCCCGCATCAAGCGCGACAAGGACCTGACGTCGGGCGAGAAGTCCCGCGTGACCGGCTACATCTGGTTCTTCGTCGCCGCCGCGATCTTCTGGATGATCTACGACCAGGGTGGCTCGACGCTCTCCCTGTTCGCGGACGACAAGACCGCCGACACCATCTTCGGCCTCGGCTTCCCCGCCACCTGGTACCAGTCGCTGAACCCGCTGTTCGTCATGGCGCTGGCCCCGGTCTTCGCCTGGCTGTGGCTGTGGCTGGCCCGCAAGAACCAGGAGCCGAACACCATCGTGAAGTTCGCGATGGGCCTCGTCCTGGTCGGCGCGTCCTTCTTCGTCTTCATCGTCCCGATGAACATGGCGGGCGACGGCACCAAGGTCTCCCCGATGTGGCTCGTCTCGATCTACATGATCCAGACCATCGGCGAGCTGTGCCTCTCCCCGGTCGGCCTCTCCGTCACCACGAAGATGGCGCCGCAGAAGTACGCCTCCCAGATGATGGGCGTCTGGTTCCTCGCCGTCACCGCCGGCGACTGCACCACGGGTCTGCTCTCCATCGCGGGCGTCGACCTCAACGGCACGGGGATCATCGCGCTCCAAGCGACGCTCGCCGTCGCGGCCGGATTCGCGATCTTCATGTACCGCAAGAAGGTCCAGGGGCTCATGGGCAGCGTCCACTGACCCCACCCCCGTACGGCCGAAGGCCGCCGCACCCCTCCGGTGCGGCGGCCTTCGCCGTTCCCTCACCTCCTGAGCCGCGCCCACGGGGTGAAGGTGAACACCGCGCCGCCGAGCAGGATGACCGTGCCGGCGACCAGCGCGAGGGCGCGCAGGGCGCCGTCGTGCTCGGCGCCCGTCTCGGCGAGGTTCTCACCGGAGGAGCCGCCGGAGCCGGAGGGCGAACCGCTGCCGCCGTCCGTCCCGGCGTCCGTGCTGCCGGAGGCGCCGCCGGCCTGCTTGCTGGTGTCCAGTTCGAGGGAGGCCTTCACGGCGCCCGTGACCTGGCAGGGGATCTCCATCTTCACGGTGCCGAGGGTGACCTTGATGGTGAGCGTGCCGGGACTGAGCGTCGACTTCCCGGTCGCGCCGGGCCGGTACGTGCCCTTCATGTCCTCCAGGCTCACCGGGGCCTTCTCCGCGAGGGCGGTCGGGTTGGGTGCGCCGGTGACCTTCACGGTGCCGCTGTCGGCTCCGCCGATCTTGATCGCCATGGAGGGCGTGAGGGCCCCCTTGGGCAGGGCCGCCGGGCTGTTCATGACGCCCTTGGCCGTCTTCACGGTGAGGTCGTAGACCTCGCCGTTCTTCTTGGCGTTGATCGTCACCTTGGAGTTGATGGCCGCCGGTCCGGGCGCCTTGCAGGCGAACGCGACCGTCACCTCCTTGCCGGGGAAGTCGGTCTTCCCACCGCCCCCGCCGGAGCTTCCGCCGGAGGTGGTGGTGCCTCCCGAGGCGGTGGTGCCCCCGGAGGCCGTCGTACCGCCCGAGGTCGTGGTCGTGCCGCCGGACGTCGTGGTCGTACCTCCGGACGTCGTGGTCGTACCTCCGGAGGTGGTCGTGCCGCCGGACGTGGTGGTCGTACCGCCCGACGTCGTGCCCCCGGAAGTCGTCGTGCCCCCGGAGGTCGTCGTGCCGCCCGAGGTCGTCGTGGAGCCGCCGCCGTCGGTGACCTTGATCGTCGCGCCGACGGGGACGGTTTCCTTCGGCGAGCACTTGGTGTCCGTCGAGAGGGGCTTGGACACGTTGATCGTGTACTTGCCGGGCGTGAGGGTGATGTCACCCGCCTTCGTCAGCTTCAGCTTGCCCTTCATGTCGGGCAGCACCATCGGGCTGTTCTTGGGGATCGGCGGGTTCTGCCGGGGCCCCTCCATGGCGACGGTGCCGGTCGCCGCGCCGCCGACGGTGAGGACGCCGGTCGGTTTGACCGTGTCCTGGCCGAGGTCGAGGACGTCGGGGTTCTTCGAGGCGGCCTGGACCGTCTTCCAGACGATCTCGACCTCGTCGCCGACCTTGGCCTCCGCCGGCGCGGTGACGAGCACCTTCGTGGTGCCCTGCACGGGCGGGAGCCCGGAGATGGACGGCGGGATGCACTCCGTCCTGTACGAGATCTCGGCGGCCTGGGCGGGGCCGGCGGCATACAGGATCCCCGCGCCGCCGAGCATCAGCGCGACCCCGGCCGCGCTCATCCTCCGTTGCGTACTCACACCTGTCCCTTCGTCGTCGGGCTGCTGCTCTCTGGCGCTGACGGTGCGGAGTCAGGGCTGAACCACGGCAGGACCGTGGTCGGTTCGCCGTCCCCCGGGCCGCCCGGTGCGGGGGCGGCGGGGACGGAAGCACGGGTCCGGGCGCGCGTCCGGATCGGGGCGCGGCGGGGGCGGGCGGGGCCGGCCGGGGGGCGGGGGCGGGCCCGGCCGGTCGGCGGGCGGACCCGGTCCACCACGGCCATCCCGATCCGGAACAGCGCCGCCGGTACGACGACGGCGAGCAGCGCCCAGAAGAGCGTCACGCCCCAGGGTCGGCCGACCCCCCAGGGCTGCTCGACCAGGACCTTGCCCGCGTACCGCACGGAGACCTGGTAGTCGCCGTGGGCGCCGGCCGTCAGTTCGGCCGGGAGGCGGACGAGGGCCTTCCCGCCGGGCGGGATCGTGCCGCGCCACTGGCGTTCCTCGTACTGCGGGGCGAAGACGCCGTGGCTGGTGCCGACCTCGAAGACGGGGTCGCGGACGGGGGCGGAGCCGAGGTTGCCGACGGTGAAGACGACGTCCCGGCGCGGGGGCGCCCCGAACCAGACGAGGAGGCCGCTGGAGCCGTCGAGCCGTACGGCCGCCAGGACCGCGAGCCGGCCGTCGCCCGATTCCTCGGGGAGCGGCGCGGTGGGGTGTCCGGCGACGGTGAACTCCCGGTCGACGGCGTCCTGCTGCCCGGTCACCCCGGCGACGTGCACCACGCAGGGGCAGGGCTTGGGCGGTTCGGAGACCGGGAGCTTCGCGCTGAACGCGCCCCTGGCGTCGACGGTGGCGGCCCGGCCCTCGGTGTTGGCGCAGGAGTTGGTGCCGCCGATGACGCCCCGGCCGGGGGCCGCCTGACCGCAGATCAGGAGCATCAGCAGGGCGCCCGGTTTCCAGCCGCTGCCGCTGACGGTGATCTCGCCGCCCTTGCCGCCCTCCGGCTGCGAGAGCTCGACGGCCGGCCCGGGGGCGGCCGCCGCGGGGGCCGCGGGCAGCAGCGCCAGGGCGAGGACCGCCAGCAGAGCGGCGGCCGTCCTGATCGTCCTCATGGTGTCGCTCCCTCCGGGGCGCGCTCGGTACGGGACCCGCCGCGCCGCCGTACCGCCCACGCGCCGCCGCCGCCCGCCGCGAGCAGCAGCCCGGCCACGGCGGCGAGCGCGGGGCCCGAGGCGAAGGCCGCCTCGGCGCGGGCCGTGGCGGGGGCGGCGCCCGGGGCGGTGGCGGTCAGCCGGACGGTGACGGAGTCGAGGGCGGGCGGGTCGGGCCAGGGTTCGGTGCGGACGGCCCGCTCGCCGGGCCTGAGGGTGAGCGGCAGGACGTGGTCGGGGCGGTCGAGGACCGTGCCGAGGAGCCCTTCGGCCCGGATCGCGAGGGTCGGGGCGAGGACCGTGGTGCCGCGGTTGACCAGCGTGTAGCGCAGGGTGCCGGCGTCGACGCGGACGTCCTCGACGGTGAGCGCGGCGAGCCGGGGGCCGTTCACCCGCAGCCGCAGGTCCACGCGCACCTCCCGCCCGGCGGCCGTGGCGCGCACGGTCCCGCGGTGGTCACCGGGCGGGGTGTCGGCGGTGACGGTCACGGCGAAGGGCACGTCCGCCCTGGTCCTGGCCGGGACGGTCACGGTCCGCGCCGCGAAGGCGACCGGCGCGCCCTGCCCGGCGAGGCGGACGGTGAGCGGTCCCGCGCCCGGGTTGGTCACCGACAGGGTGTCCTGGAGGACGCTGCCGGCCGGGCCCTCCAGGTAGGCGTACGGCCGGCCGGCGGCGGGCGCCGCCGTCCAGCCCTGGCTCCCGGGGGGTGCCGCCGCCACCGCGCCGACGAGGGCGGTCGCGGCGGCGACGAGCCCGGAGCGCGCCGCCGCCCGCATCAGCGTGCCGTGCGCCGCGTGAGCCAGAGGACTCCGGCGGCGCCGGTCAGCAGGACGGTGCCGCCGAGGGTGCCGAGGGCCACGGCGGAGTCGAGGGGGCCGGTCTTCGGCAGTTCCCCACCGGAGTCCTCGTCGGCGGGCGGCGGGGTGTCGGCGCCGCCCGAGACGCCGCTGACCTGGAGTTCGAGCGACGGCTTGGGGTTGTTCTTCGGGGTGCAGGTGGCCGCGTCCATGCCGAGCGCGTGCACGATCAGCGTGCCGGCCGTGAAGGTGACCTTGCCGTTCTTCTTCGGGGTGAAGGTGCCGGTGAGGGTGCCGATGGCGATCGGGGTCTCGGGCGGGATGGCGGCCGTGTTCGGGGTGCCCTTGACCTTGACCGTGCCGGACGCGGCGCCGCCGAGGACGAGTTCGGCGCGGGGGGTCATGACGCCCTTGGGGAGTTCGATCGGGCTGTCGGAGACGCCCTTCTCGAACGACATGGTGATCGTGTAGCCGTTGCCGCTCTTGACGGCCTTGATGTCGACGGGCGAGACGGCGCCCTTCGGCCCGATCTTCGTCTGGCACGCGTAGTCGACGTCGACCACCGCCGCCTGCGCGGCCGGCGCGGAGGCCAGTACGGCCGCGCCCGTCATCGCGGCCGCCGCGGTGAGCGCGGCGGTCGTTCTCCTCAGGTTCGGCACCTTGGACACCCCGAGCACCCCTCACCGCAACGTAACTGACGGTCTTTCAGATTGGGCGTCAAGGTACGCCTGAGGCCTCACGGAGGGAAGAAGCACGAAGAAAGAGAGAACGTGAAAGTCCTGGGGAGCCCCGCCCCCCATCCCGGCTCAGGGAGCGGCGAGTTCGGCCCAGACCGTCTTGCCGGGGGAGCCCGGGGTCCGGTCGATGCCCCAGTCCAGGCAGAGCCGCTGCACGATGAACATGCCGTGCCCGCCGGGCCGGCCGGAGCGGTGCGGGGTGCGCGGCGCGGGCTGCCCGGCGCCGCGGTCGGTGACTTCGAGGCGCAGGACGGCGGAACGGCGCAGGACGCGGAGCCGCTCGGGGCCCTCGGCGTGCAGACAGGCGTTGGTGACCAGCTCGGAGACGACGAGCAGGACGTCCTCGGCGGCGGCCCTGCGGTCGGCGGTGGCGGCGGGCAGCCAGCCCCACTCCTGGAGCGCCGTCCGCGTGAAGTCGCGGGCGAGCGGCACGGTGCCGCTGGTCTCGCCGAGGGCGAGCGTACGGACGTCGGAATCGTGGTCCATCAACGCTTCACCTCACCGATCGACGAGACAGAGGGGACGAGACGCAGGGGCGGGGACGTACGGGCGGGACGTGCGGGCGGTGCCGGGGGCCGTGACGACGCCGGTCTCAGCCGGGGAGCGCCGTGGCGAGCGTCTCGTGGAGCGTGAAGACGGCTTCCGCGCCCGTGATGTGGAACACCCGGGCCACCGGGGGCCGCATCGCCACCAGATGGACGCCGCCGCTGGCCGCGTCCGCCCGCAGCCGGGCGCCGAGCAGCACGTTGAGCCCGGTCGAGTCGCAGAACTCCAGGCCCGAGCAGTCGACGACGAGCCGCGAACGGCCCGCGTCCAGCGCGCCGTCCAGCGGGGTGCGCAGCAGTTCGGCGGTGTGGTGATCGAGCTCACCCACCGGCGTGAGGAGTTCGCTCGCGCCGTCCACCGTCCGGACCTCGACCCGCAGCCGGGCGGGCTGCGCGCTGCCGATGTGCTGGCGGTCCATGGCCGTGCCTCTTCTCGCTCTCGCGGATGCCGACTGACGTGCGTCGAACCCTACAAGCGGGGTGGCGTTCCTTGCACACACGGTCCCTCACATAAAGGGACGAAGCGGATTATTGACACTTGCGACGATCGCCTTCGAGCAGGTAGGGCTAGAAGGGAACACCCGACACGACCGGCCTCGGAGGCGCCGCAAACCGCAGCAGAAGAACGACGAAGGAGACCCATGTCACCCCGGCTCGACGCCCCGCGTACCCCCGACGCGCCGTCGGCAGCGCATCCTCCCACCGCCCTCGCCGCACACCCCGAACTGCCGCTCGACGCACCCCTCGTCCCCCCGGACGTCCCCCTCGACCGGATCGGACCGGTCGACTCCCGCGCCCTGTCGAAGCAGCTCTTCGCCCGGCTCGCGGAACTGGAGGAGGGCACCCACGACCACGCGTACGTCCGCAACACGCTCGTCGAACTCAACCTGGCCCTGGTCAGGTTCGCCGCCGCGCGGTACGGCTCCCGCAGCGAGCCGATGGAGGACATCGTCCAGGTCGGCACCATCGGCCTCATCAAGGCGATCGACCGCTTCGAACTCGCCCGCGGCGTCGAGTTCCCCACCTTCGCGATGCCCACGATCATCGGCGAGATCAAGCGCTTCTTCCGTGACACCTCGTGGTCCGTGCACGTGCCCCGCCGGCTCCAGGAACTCCGGCTCGACCTCGCCAGGGTCGGCGACGAGCTCTCCCAGAGGCTCGACCGCGCCCCGACCGTCGCCGAACTCGCCGACGCGCTCGGCATCTCCCCCGAGGAGGTCGTCGAGGGCATGACGGCGAGCAACGCGTACACCGCGACCTCGCTCGACGCGCAGCCCGACGAGGAGGAGGGCGGCGGCGGCGAGGCCGCTCTCGCCGACCGGATCGGCTACGAGGACCACGGCCTGACCGGGATCGAGTACATCGCCTCCCTCAAGCCGATGATCGCCTCGCTGCCCGAACGCGACCGCCAGATCCTCTCCCTCCGCTTCGTCTCCGGCCTCACCCAGTCGGAGATCGGCGCCGAACTCGGCATCTCCCAGATGCACGTGTCCCGGCTGCTCTCCCGCACCCTCGCCCGGCTGCGCCGCGGCCTCACCCTGGAGGAATGACCTCCACCGGCTCCCCCGAGCCGACGAAACGGCCCCGGAGAAGGGCCCGTTCACGGACCGCCGGACTCCGGCCGGCCCCCGGACGGGCCCTTCCGCGCGTCCGGGATACTCGCTCCTCCGTACAAGAGACCAGTGGGGTGGGCCGGTTGGAGATCGTCGGGCAGGGCCGGACGGCGGACGTGTACGCGCTTCCCGGAGGCACGGACGGAGCCGGGACCGGAGCCGGGACCGGGGAGCGGGTGCTGCGGCGGTACCGCGACGGCGGCGACACGACCCGCGAGGCCCGGATCATGACCGAACTCGCCGGCCGCGGCTACCCGGTGCCGGCCGTCCACCGCGCCGAGGGCCCCGACCTGGTGATGGAACGCCTCGCCGGCCCGTCCCTCCTCGACGCGCTCCTCGCCGGCACGTACGCGCCCGAGCCGGCGGGCCTCCTCATAGCCGACCTCCTCACCCGCCTCCACGCCCTCCCCGGAACCCCCCACGTCCACCTCGACCTGCACCCCGGCAACGTCGTCCTCACCGCCCGCGGCCCCGTCGTCATCGACTGGCAGACCGCGGAGCAAGGCCCGCCCCCCGGCCTCGACTGCGCCGTGTCCGCCCTCGTCCTCGCCGAGGTCGCCGTCTCCCCCGCCCCCTACGCCCCCGGCGCCCGCGCCGCCCTCACCACCCTCCTCCCCGCCCTCCGCTCCCCCCTCCTCCCCCACCTCCCCACCGCCCGCACCCGCCGCGCGACGGACCCGGCCCTCACCCCGGAGGAAGTGACGGCCCTGGACGCGGCCGAGGCGCTGGTGAGGGAACTGGCGTCCTGAAGGACCGAAGGAGTGCGCGAGTTCCGGTGCCGGGGCTCGGGTCGCCCGTACGGCTCAGTCGCCGAAGGCCAGGCGGATGCCGAAGGCGGCGATGACCGAGCCGGTGAGGCGGTCGAGGAGACGGCGGGAGCGGGGGCGGCGGAGCCAGGTGGAGAGGAGGCGGGCGCAGGCGATGAGGGCGGTGGACCAGAGGAGGCCGAGGAGGATGTGCTCGGCGGTGAGGAGGAGCCCCATGGCGAGGTGGCCGGTGTCCGGCGGGAGGAACTGCGGGAGGACGGCGACGTAGAAGGCGCCGACCTTCGGGTTGAGGAGGTTGGTGAGGGCGCCCTGGCGCCAGCCGGCGGCCAGGGAGTCAGCGGCCGCCGGGGCGGCGTCCTCGGGGGCGTCCTGTTCCGGGAGGCCCCCGAACGTCTTCCGGAGCATCTGGACGCCCATCCAGACCAGGTACGCGGCTCCCGCCCAGCGCAGCGCCTCGTACGCGAGGTGCGAGGCGGTGAGGAGCGCCGTCACGCCCAGCGACGTCAGCGCGCCCCACGCCAGGACGCCGGTCTGGATGCCGAGGACGACGCCCCAGGCCCGCGCCCGGTGACCGAGGGCCGAGGTGCGCAGGACCAGGGCCGTGTCGAGGCCCGGGGTGAGGGTCAGGAGACCCACGACCAGGGCGAAGGACCAGAGGGCGGTGGTGACGGTCATGGCCCGAGGGTAGGGGGTCCCCGATCCGGCCTTCCTGGGGGTCAGGCGCGGCGCTTCACGTCCGAGCAGCGGACCTCGGGGGAGACGCCGTAGGGGTCGAGGGTGGTGCGGGTGCCGTCGAAGGTGGCGGCGAGGCAGAGCTGGCTGCCCAGGGAGCGGAGGTCGAGGGTGAAGGAGACCGCGGAGCCGGACCGGTGGGGGCCGTCGATGCGGTAGTCGATGTCGTAGCCGATGCCGTGGAGGGCCTTCGTGACGGCGGCGGGGGTGGCGGCCGTGCGACCGTCGAGGGCCTGGGTGACGCGCTTGCCGTGGAGGGGCGCGGCGCACTTCTCGACACCGCTCAACGGCTGCTCCTGGCGGGCGCGTTCGAAGTTCCAGGGCTGCTCGGAGGCCTGCACGGTGTCCGGCACGGTGTCCGGCTGGACGACGTCGCCGGGGCGGGTGGAGGGCGGCGGGGGCGCGTCCGGCGGCGTGGGCCCGTCGGCCGGCGCCGGGGGAGGCCCGTCGGCCGCCGGTGGCGGCACGGTGGGGAGGCCCTCCGTGCACGGTTCGGCGACGCGGACGACCAGTTGCATGAACCTCAGCTCGGCCGCCTGCTCCTCGGGGGTGCGGTTCGGGTCGTCGGCGGGGTCGGTGGCCGGCGCCGTGGGCGTCGGGGCGGAGGACGGCGTCGAGGCCGGCGTGGCGGTCGGCGTGGGGGCCGCGACCTGCGTGGACCCGGCCCCGGCGGAGGTTCCGCCCCCCGCGTTCTCCGTGCCGCAGGCCGTGAGGGCGAGGGCGCTCAGGGCCGCCAGGACGAGACCGCGACCGACACGACTGCTGCGCAAGGAAGTTGACGTCATGGGGGAAGTGTGGGCGGCGGGGGCCCGCCCACACCTGAGTACGCCTACTCAAACGCGGTGCTCAGACGACCCGCACGCCCTTGCGCCAGACCTCCGTCACCAGGGGCACGCCGGGGCGGTAGGCCAGGTGGACGTGGGACGGGGCGTCGAGGACGGCGAGGTCCGCGCGGGCGCCGGGGGAGAGACGGCCGACGTCGGTGCGGCGCAGGGCCGCCGCGCCGCCGGCGGTGGCGGACCAGAGGGCCTCGTCGGGGGTCATGCCCATGTCCCGTACGGCGAGGGCGATGCAGAAGGGGACGGAGGAGGTGAAGGAGGAGCCGGGGTTGCAGTCGGTGGAGAGGGCGACGGTGACGCCCGCGTCGAGGAGGCGGCGGGCGTTCGGCCACTCGGCGCGGGTGGAGAACTCCGCCCCGGGGAGGAGGGTGGCGACCGTGTTGCCGGAGGCGAGCGCGTCGACGTCCTCGTCCGTCAGGTGGGTGCAGTGGTCCGCGCTCGCCGCGTCGAGCTCCACCGCGAGCTGGACGCCGGGGCCGTACGTGAGCTGGTTGGCGTGCACCCGGGGGTGGAGGCCCTTCGCCTTGCCGGCGGTGAGGATCGCGCGGGCCTGGTCGCCGTCGAACGCGCCCTTCTCGCAGAAGACGTCCACCCAGCGGGCGTACGGGGCGCAGGCGTCCAGCATCGCGCCCGTCACGAGGTCCACGTACGCCGCCGGGTCGTCCGCGTAGTCCGGGGAGACGATGTGCGCGCCGAGGTACGTGACCTCGTCGGTGTGCTCGGCCGCGATGCGCAGGGCACGGGCCTCGTCCTCGACGGTCAGGCCGTAGCCGGACTTGGTCTCGAAGGTGGTGGTGCCCTGGGCGAGGGCCTCGCGGAGGTAGCGGGCCACGTTCGCGGAGAGTTCGGCGTCCGAGGCCGCGCGGGTCGCCGCGACCGTCGTGCGGATGCCGCCGGCCTTGTACGGCTGGCCGGACATGCGGGCGTTGAACTCGGCGGTGCGGTCGCCCGCGAAGACGAGGTGGGAGTGGGAGTCGACGAAGCCGGGGACGACCGCGCGGCCTCCCGCGTCGACGGCGTGGTCGGCGGCGGGGGCGGCAGCGGCGGGGCCGGCCCAGGCGATGGTGTCGCCGTCCAGGACGAGGGCGGCGTCCTGGACGAGGCCGAGGGGGCCTTCGCCGAGGGCCGGGTCGTTCGTGACCAGGCTGCCGATGTTCGTGATGACCGTGGTCGTCATGCTGCTCTCCGGTGGGGGCGGGCGGTTCGGGTGCGGGCCGGTGGCCCGGGTCGTGCCCACCCGTTCCGCCCTGGGGGCGCCCCCGGACGAAGTCCGGGGGAGGAACGGATGCCCACAACCGGGGGCGCGGCAGCCGTCAGCTTCTGAGCGCGGCGATCGAGTCTGCGAGGGCCTTGCCGACGTCGGGGACGGAGGTGTGGAAGCCGTCGCGGACGATGTGGCGGCCGCCGACGACGACGTGCCGGACGTCGGCGGCGGTGGCGGCGAAGACGGCGGTCTCGGCGGCGAGGCGCGGGACGGGGCCCGCGGTGCGGACGGTGTCCAGGGCGATGGTGGCGAAGTCCGCCAGGGCGCCCTCCTCGATGACGCCGGCGTCCTGCCAGCCGAGGGCTGCGTGGCCGTCGGCCGTCGCGGCGCGGAGCAGGGCGGCGGCGGTCCAGTGGCCGCGGGTGCGGGTGCGGAGGCGCTCGTTCAGCTCCATGGCCCGCGCTTCCTCCAGGAGGTCGACGACGGCGTGGCTGTCGCTGCCGAGGGAGAGCGGGGAGCCGGCGCGCTGGAGGGCGACGGCCGGGCCGATGCCGTCGGCGAGGTCGCGTTCGGTCGTCGGGCACATGCAGGTGCCGGTGGACGTCGAGCCGATCAGGGCGATGTCCGTGTCGGTCATGTGGGTGTTGTGGACGCCGGTCGTGCGCGCGCCCAGGACGCCGTGCTCGGCGAGGAGCTGGGTGGGGGTGAGGCCGTGTGCCGCGAGGCAGGCGTCGTTCTCGGCGGTCTGCTCCGAGAGGTGGACGTGGAGGGGCGCCCGGCGCTCCTGCGCCCACCGGGCGACGGTCCCGAGCTGGTCCGCCGGGACGGCGCGTACGGAGTGGATCGCCGCGCCGATGCGTACGCCGTCCCGGTCCTTGAGCGCCGAGACCCGCTCGGCCCACTTCTCCGCCGTGCCGTCGGTGAAGCGGAGCTGGTGCTGCTCGGGGGCGGCGCCGAAGCCGGAGGAGAGGTAGGCGGTGTCGAGGAGGGTGATGCGGATGCCCGCCTCGGCGGCGGCGGCGATGAGCGCCTCGCCCATCGCGTTGGGGTCGGCGTACGGGGTGCCGCCGGGTGCGTGGTGCAGGTAGTGGAACTCGCCGACGGAGGTGATGCCGGCGAGCGCCATCTCCGCGTACACGGCGCGGGCGAGCGCGAAGTAGCTGTCGGGGGTGAGGCGCTGGGCGACGGTGTACATGACCTCGCGCCAGGTCCAGAAGGTCCCGGAGCCGACCTGGACCGTGCCGCGCAGGGCGCGGTGGAAGGCGTGCGAGTGGGCGTTGGCGAGGCCGGGGACGGTGAGGCCGCGGAGGACGACGGCGCCGGGTGGCGGGGTCGCCACGCCGGTCCGGACCGCGGCGACGCGGCCGTCGGTGACCTCCAGGGCCACGCCCGGCTCGACGTTCGTGCCGAGCCAGGCGTGTTCCAGCCAGTACGTCGTCAGCGACACGCCAGCTCCTCCAGTACGTCGGCGAGTGCGAGGACACCGGCCACGCAGTCGTCCTCGGCCGCGAATTCGGCCGGGGAGTGCGAGACGCCGGTGGGGTTGCGTACGAACAGCATGGCGGTCGGGATCGATTCGGACAGGATGCCCGCGTCGTGTCCCGCGCCGGTGCCGAGGACCGGGACCTTGCCCGTCGCGCCCAGGATCCGGGAGAGCTCGTCGCGCAGGGTGTGCGAGAAGTCCACGATCGGGGTGAAGGACTCCTGGACGACGGTGAGGTCGATGCCGTGGCGTTCGGCGTAGGCGCGGGCCTCCGCCTCGATGCCGGTGACGACCTTGTCCAGGGCGCCCTGGTCGGCGGCGCGGGCGTCGAGCCAGCCGCGGACCATCGACGGGATGGCGTTGACGCCGTTCGGCTCGACCGCGATCTTGCCGAAGGTGGCGACGGCGCCGGCGAGTTCGGCCTCGCGGCGGGCGGCGAGGACCGTCTCCGCGTAGGTGAGCATGGGGTCGCGGCGGTCGACGAGCCGGGTGGTTCCGGCGTGGTTGGCCTCGCCGGCGAAGTCGTACCGCCAGCGGCCGTGCGGCCAGATGGCGGAGGCGATGCCGACGGAGTCCCCGGAGAGGTCGAGGGCACGGCCCTGCTCGACGTGCAGTTCGACGAAGGCGCCGATGCGGGCGAGCCGCTCGGGGTCGGCCCCGATCGTCGAGGGGTCGTGCCCGGCGGCCTCCATGGCCTGCGGGAGGGAGATCCCGTCGGCGTCGCGGAGCTCGTACGCCTGCTCCTTCGTCAGCCGGCCGGCGGTGAGGCGGGAGCCGACGCAGGCGAGGCCGAAGCGGGCGCCCTCCTCGTCGCCGAAGTTGACGATGGCGAGGGGCCGCTTGAACGAGACGCCGCGGGAGCGGAGTTCGTCGAGGGCGGCGAAGGAGGAGACGACGCCGAGGGGGCCGTCGAAGGCGCCGCCGTCGGGGACGGAGTCCAGGTGGGAGCCGGTGACGACGGCGTCGCCGGCCGCGGGGTCGCCGAGCCAGGCCCACTGGTTGCCGTTGCGGTCGGTCTCGACGTCGAGGCGGCGGGCCTCGGCCTGCATCCGGAACCAGAGCCGGCAGTCGGCGTCGGCCGCGGTCCAGGCGTGGCGGCGGTAGCCGCCGGAGGCCGCGTTGCGGCCGATGGGGGCGAGGCTGCGCCACATCGCGTGGAACGAGGGGGAGTCCGGCCGCCCCGCCCGGTCGGCGGGGCCGGCGGCGCCCGCCGCCGAGGCGGCCCGGGCGGAGCCGCGGG
>NZ_JBHJQI010000148.1:15361-21578 GCF_042262805.1 Streptomyces sp. NPDC056361 | reverse complement strand
CTGGTTCTGCGGCCCGCCGGGGCGATTGGTTAGGCGGCCTGGGGCTGGCCGCTGGCCTCCTCGTCGAAGAGGATCATCTGCTCGATCCGCTGCCGCGGGATGGTGGGGACGGCGTAGATCCGGTGGACGTAGATCCGAGTCTTCTCTTCCCAGTCCGCGATGCCGAGGATCCGGCCGAAGACTGCGGCGGCGACCATCGGGCAGACCGCGTCGGCTGCCTGCTGGGCGACGTTGCGGACTCCGCGGCCGCGCCCAACGTGACGCCAGGGGAAGTCACCGGGGAAACCCACCAGTCGGCCGATGTCGGCCTGGGTGATGCGCTCGCCGGTCTCGGAGTCGGTCCACCCGTAAATGGTGGCGGTCACGCAGGTGGAGGGTCGGTCGGCGGACCGGCTGCCGCCGCCCTTGGCCCGGCCGGTCTCGGGGTCAAGGGGCCTGTGGCCCCGCGTGAGGATAGTCCGTCCGATGGGCCACCCGACGACTTCCGCGAACGTCGTGGTGGGGAACAGGGCGGTCGGCGTGAGGTCGACGAACGGCTTCGTCTCGCCTCGGTAGGCGGCCATGAACCGGCGCTTGCGGTGCGAGGCGGCGCCGTAGTTCACCGCGTCCAGGGTCCATGCCTCGGTGGTGTGCCATCCGGCGCCGGTGAGCTCCGCGAAGAGTGCGTCCTCGATCTGGGCGGGCAGAGCGGACGACTGCTCGACGGCCACCCATTCCAGGGAGTCGTTCCACCTGGCCAGCATCGCAAGCGGCCAGATGATCACTTCCGCCATGAGTCCCGCACGCTCGTCTTCGAGCTCGGCGAGCGGCGCGCGGACCTCGTCCCAGGTGAGCCCGGACCGGGGCGCGAAGCCGTTCGGGGAGCCGTCCCAGGGAAGGAATCCGGCGGCCGCGGTGGCCTCCCAGATGACCGACAGAATCAGGTCGATCGCTCCCGCGTACCGGCCCTTGCCCAGTCCGCTGGGGGTGAACGCCTGGCACGGCGGGGTGAGGGCGATTCCACTGACCCACTGAAGCGCGGGCGACTCGGGGTTGAGGTCGGTCACGTCGGCGTGGATGACGCGGAATCCGGCAGCGACGGCGGTGGCGACGGCGCCCCCGTCCAGGTCGATGCCGACGATGTCGACGTCGGCACCGAGGACGTCGCGCAGGCCGACCGAGAGTCCGCCGGGGCCATGGAAGAGGACGATGACCCGCTTGCGGATGATGCGGCCGAAGGTGTCACGCTCGGGCTCGAAAAGCCACTCGATGGGGAACGGGGCGGCGTACCACTCCAGGAGTCGGCGGGTGTCGGCGTCCAGGGCCGCGAGCGTGTCGGCGGTGACGCGGCCGCGCTCTTCCAGTCGGCCGCACGCCATCGCGGCGCGCTCTCCGCGGGCGGCGGCGTAGCACTCCTCGACTCGGTCGGTGTAGCCCTCGGCGATGGCGCGGGCGCAGTCGACGACGCGCTCGACGGCTTCGAACTTCCACTCTTCGGCCGGGCGTCCGGGGTGGAGGGTGGCGTACTCGGTGAGGAGTGCGGCGGCGGTCTGGCACTCGACGAGGGCAGGGTGACCGGCGGCCGTCGTGATGGCGGCGGCGTCCTCGGCTTCGTGCTGTGCGATGTCCTCCAGGGCAGCGGCGCTGAGAGGCCGGGGGCCGGGGCGCAGCAGGCTCATCAGCCCGCCGGCGGGCACGCCGGAAGTACGGGTGTCGCCCATGAGATTCCTGTCGGTTGAGGTCTTCGGTGTGGTGGGCCTGGGCCCGCGCCGGTCCGGAGGATTCCCGCCCCCCTTCTCGACGTACTAATACTCTCAAGTTTTGCGGTGTGGGTCAAGACTAAAAGGCCAGGTCAGAGCACATTTCTCGGCGGATTGCGCGCGTCGGCTCGCGGCCAGAGCACCCCCTCGGCCGCCCGGAAATGCCCGGCGACCCGCGCGGAATGGGACGGCACCGGCCACATCGCGGCAGCTGCTGCTCCCCCTCAGCCACGACCTCGCAGTTCGCTCGCCTCACGCTCCTGCATCCGCGACGGCGTGGGTACGGTCCGCGCCCCGTGCGGCCCGGCAGTGCGGCCTACCGGAGAGCAACCCGGCCACCCTCCTCTCGCCGCTGGCCGTCTTTTCCTCGCCCGAATCACCCGCGGCCGCCGATGCGCGTGGCCACGGAGGCTTACGGACCTTGGGCGCCTCGCGGACTACCGGGACGGGGTACGGAGGTAAGGGCCCGTGAGCACGAGAACGGCCAGCACGCCCCGGACGGTTCGGGGTGCGCTGGCCGTGGTCGTGACCTGCTACTGCTGCGCCTTTTTACGGGCCTCGGTGACGACCTTCTTCCAGGTGTCGACGGACTGCCCGTGCTCGCGGGCGAGTTCGGCGGCGATGTCGCCGGCGGCTCGCTCCGGGTTCGCGGCCAGGGCCTCGGCGGCCTGCTGGAGGCGGGCGGCGGCCTGCTCCTTGTTGCCGCCCGACGGGCGGCCGCCGCGGCTTCCGAGACCCGGATTGGCGTCCGCGAAGTCCCACAGCTGCTGCCGGGTCCGCCAGCGCCGGACGCGTGTCGTCAGTTGCTCGACGCGGCCCTGCGGCCACCCCGGCGGCGGCTTCTTGTCGTACTGGGTGATGCGGCTGGGGTCGACGCCGAGGACCCGCGCCTGCGCTGCCGGAGGGAGTTCCTCGTCCGGGTCGCCGGTCCGGTCGACCGTGGGCTCGGGGCGGGGTGCCTTGGCCTCCTCCCCCGCGCGGTGCTTGTCGAACCAGGCGATCCACCCGTCGAGCTCCCAGTAAAGGGCTCCGTCGACCGTGAGGGCGTCAGGGTGGCCGTTGGTCTCGCGTGCGCTCCACAGTTTCCACAGGGTGTCCCTGCTGTAGCCGCTGCGCTCGACCAGCTCCTCGCGGGTCGCCCACTGGTGGCCGTCGATCGTCTTCACGGGGTCTGCTCCTGGGTGTCGCGGTTGATGGATACGATGGTGCCTGGTTCGGTTTGCGGCCTGTTGAGGGCCCTCGGTGCCGAGCCGCCGGCCCGGCGGGATTCCCACGCTTTTGCGCCCCGCCGGGCCTCTCGCTGTCTGCGGTCAGTTCTTCCCGCGCTCGATGATCTCGCGCAGGGAGATGTTCGCCTTGAACTGACCGAGCCTGTCCTCGACTGCGGCGTACTCGGCGAAGAGCTCGGGGTTGAGCTGGGCGGAGCGGACAAGGTCGTCGGTGTGGGCGAGCGGGCAGGCCCGGCAGCTGAGGCGTCCCATCCCCATGCGGTAGGCGTCGTGCCGCTCGATGCCGTTCTCCTCGTGCATCTGCCACACCTGGGCGGTGGTGAGGTGATGGATCGGCAGCCACGTCGTCACAACGCGCAGCGTGCCCTTGCCGCTCATGCGGTGCCGCTCCACGACCGGCTTCTTCGCGCGGGCCCGGGACTCCTCGGCCCGCATCCCCATTGCATATCCGGCGCGGATCGGCTCGCGCAGCCGGAGCTCGGCGCGGAGCTCGTCGACGTAGGCGCGGCCGGTCGCGGTCTTGGTGTCGCTCGTGCAGTAGCGCGCGAAGAATCCGGGCCACCGGCCGTGGGAGATCATGCGGTCCCACAGGGACGGCCACCGGGTGCTGCGGCGCACGGCAAAGGGGACGCCGTACGCGGCGGCGCGGCGGCGGGCAACGTCGGCGGCGCCCGGCCACTCGATGCTGTGTCCGCCCGGGGTGGCGCCGAGGTCGCAGTGCAGGATGCGGACCTTGTGGAGCTGGCCCGCGGCGTCGGCGGAGCTGCACACGGTGTGCACCGTGGCGCCGCTGTCCTTGCCGCCGGAGTCGCCGATCACCACGACGTGCTGCCGGTCCCAGTCGAAGTCGGCGGCCGCGGGCGCGGCCGGCGGTGCGGCCGGCGGGGCGAAGAGGGCGAGTTGGGCGGCGCCGCAATGGGCGGCGCAGGGGGGAAGGGGCTTCGTCATGACGGGCTCCGTGGGGTTGAGGTGTTCGGTGGGGGCCCGGCGGCGGGGATTCCCGCCCGCGCCGGCCGGGCCGGTGGAGGAACGCGCCGTGTTCGGCGCGTGGGGGCCCGGGCGGCCGGTGGCCGCCCGGGCGGGGTGGTCAGGAGGTGACGGGCCAGCGGGCCTCGAACGCGGCCATGGCCTCGTCCCAGGCGGCGCGGGGGTCGCTGTGCCACTGGGCGACGTAGGCGGCGACGGCGGTCACGTCCAGCCCCGGGAAGGCGCGGCCCTCGACGCTCTGGCCGTTCGCCGAGTTCAGCTCGACGAGCCACCGGTCGCTGGCGCGGGCGGGTCGGTCGACGGTGACCTCGTCGCCGTCGGCCGGGTCGCTGAACCAGATGTTGAGGTGGGGTTCCTGGTCGTCGGCGGCCTGCGTGGGGTCGCCGGAGTCCAGCACGAGCCAGCTGAGCACGTGGCCGCCGATGAGGACGTCCCAGGCCCGCTCGGCGGTCAGTCCGTACGGCGCGAGGGCCGTGTTGAGGTCCTGCGCGGCGCGGGTCAGGCGCCCGGCCTCGATGTCGGCCTCCTGGACGAGGTAGGCCGCGGCCTCGTCGAAGTCGTCGTAGTCGACGCTCCGGCGGTTCTCGCCGCTGGGGGTGGCGAGCCAGTGGTCGTCACGGCGGATGATCCGTCCGACGCGCTGGTCGTCCAGCTGGATGCGGTAGATGCCGGTGGCGCTGCGCGGGTCGACGTGGTGGCGCGTCTGCGGGAGGTCGTCGTCCTGGTCGGCGTGCTCGCCACCGTGCTCCTGGATGAACTCACGGACGGCGTCGACGGGGACGTCGAGGAACAGGCTGCGGCCCTCGCCGTCCTGGCCGGTCAGGAACAGCTCGTGGGAGTCCTCGGTCGCCCACGCCTCGGTGGACGGGGCGGTGAGGCCGGGCCAGAGCGCGACCTCAGTGAAGACGGTGGTGTCGGGCTGCGCCTCGACGGTGATCATGCCTCCGTCGGCGAAGCGGATACGGCGGTAGCCCTCGCCCGTACCGGCGGCGGCGATGCGGTCCAGTCGCATGGTCATGTCGTACTCCTGGGGTTGAGGTGTTCGGTGGCGGTCCGGCCGGGCGGGATTCCCGCCCGCCGGCCGGACCGGTGTGGGGCCGCGTCGCAACGGGCCGCGCACGCGGCGGGTGCCCGGGCGGGCGTCGCATCCGCCCGGGCCCCGAAGTCAGCTGCGGGAGGCGGCGGCGTTGAGGGCGGCGAGCCTGCGGGCGTGGTCCGCAGCCAGGGCGGCGGTCCAGGCCGCCTCGGGGTCGCGGTGCCAGTCGACGACGTACGCGGCCAGCGCGGCCGTGTCCGCGGCGGCGAAGGTGGCGCCCCGGAGCTGGGTGTCGTCGTCGGCTCCGAGGAGAGCCACCCACTCGTCGGCGTCCGTGATCTCTCGGTCGACGGTCATCTCGTCCTCGTCGTCCTGGCGGCGCAGGTAGACCAGGAGGTACGGCTCGTCTCCCGTCGGGTAGGGCGGGCGGTGAAGCTGCTCGATGTCCAACCAGCTGGTGGGCCCCTGGCCCAGCACGGCCCGCGACCCGCGGATCAGGGGCAGGCCGCACTCGGCGAGCGCGTCGCGTAGGACCCATTCCGCCCGGCGGGCGGTGTGCCGGTCGGCGGCCTCGGCCGTCTTGAGGAGGTGGTCCGCGGCGTCCTCGGAGCAAGCGAAGGCGCCGGACCACATGGTCGCGCCGAGGGGGAGCACCTGCCAGACGCGCGCACGGCGGGCCATGTATCCCAGCCGCCGGTCACCGCGGCGGACCGGGTAGCGGCCGGAGTCGTCGGCGGGGTAGATCTGGAAGCCGACCGGCGGGAAGTCGGTGTCCTGCGTCGCGTGCTCGCCGCCGTGCTGCTCGATGAGCTCGCCGACTGCGTCGGCCGGGACCTCCAGGTAGAGGGTGCCGCTGGCGCTCTGGCCGGTCAGTACCAGTTCATCATCCTCGGCCTCCCAGTCGGCGGTGTCGGGAGCGGCGAGGCCGGGCGCGAGGTAGACCTCCTCCAGCACGGTGGAGTTGGGCGTGGCCTTGACGTAGGCCATGAGGCTGTCGGCGAGGCGGATGCGGGTGTACTCGCGGCCCGTGCCGGCGGCGGCGATGCGATTGAGGCGCTCGGTGAGCATGTGGGGCTCCTTCGGTCGGTGAGGGGGCCGGGGCCGCCCAAACCCGCCGCCCGCGGGGGGGCTGCCGGGGGGGGGCGACGTCGACTCAAGTATAAAAAAAAAAAACGCCACCAGCACAAACCCCATCAGGTATGACAGCGGAGACCGGAAAAAGTAGG
>NZ_JBHJQI010000148.1:0-15351 GCF_042262805.1 Streptomyces sp. NPDC056361 | reverse complement strand
GCAGAGTGCGCTGAGCATGGCGCTTACGCGGACGGGCTTACACGCACGGGCTTACGTGGATCGGGTGGATCGGGTGGAGCGGATGGAACGTACAGATCCGGAGAGAGCGGTGGAGGGCGGCGGCGCCAGCGGCGGCAAGGGCCTGCCGGCAGACGCCGGGCCCGGCGGTGGTCCTGCTGGGCGGGGCCTACTTCTGGTAGGCGGCGATCAGCTCGCGGACCTTGTCGTCACCGACGCACCCGGCGGGCGCGTTGAACTCGGCGGAGGCGGGGTGCCGGTGGGTGCTGGGCAGGCCGCCGTTGCGGCCGCGCTGGTGGGACCAGTAGCGCGGGCCCTGCCAGCCGCACAGCTCGCACTCCTGCCACCACGGGTTGTCGCTGCCGGGGAAGCCGGTGTACGGCTTCCAGCGGTGCAGCGCCAGGGCGGCCATGACCGTCTCCGCCGCTTCGGTGTTGCGGGGGCTCTGCGGCATCCGCGGGTGCAGCAGCGGCACCGGGCCGTCGAGCGCGGGCACGGCGGCCGTGACGTCGGCCAGGGTCATGGCCGTGATGCGACCGGCCGCGTACTCGGCGGCCACGTGCCCGGCCGCCGTCAGTGCGGCCGCCTTCGGGACGCCGCGGCGGCCCTTCTCCGGGCGGCCGAGGTTGTGCTCGCCCTCGCTGGTGAGGGTGAGCCAGTCGCGGTGCCAGCGGAAGACGGCGCCGATCACGGTGTCCGTGCCGATCAGGACGGGGTAGCGCTGCTCCCAGTCGGGCTCGCCGAGTCGGAACGCCAGGGTGGTGCTGGTCATGGTCGTGCTCCTTGCGTGTTGAGGTTGTTCGGTGTGCCCGGGCCCGCGGGCGGACGGGATTCCCGCCCTGTCCGCCCACGGGGGAGCCGGTCAGCTGGTGGTGTCGCCGAAGTGCGAGGGGTCGAAGGCGAGCTCGTCGGCGAAGAACACGTCCTGGAGGTTCTGGAACGCCTGCGCCTCGCGGTAGGCCCGCTTCGCCAGGAAGGCGGCTCGGCCGTGGCTGGTCGCCTCGACCGTCAGGAACTGGAGCGGGGACTGCGAGGCCAGCGCCGAGCGGGTGAAGTCGGTGCGCTGGAGCTCCCGCTCGATGTCGCAGTCGGCGGCGCGCTGCACGTCGAGCACGTCCCGCTCCCCCTCCCAGTTCTCCAGCCACTCCTTGCCGCTGTAGACGCCGTGGTCGTCGGCGATGACGTAGTAGGTGCCGGAGGTCTTGGCGAGATCCACGCGGTAATCCACGCGGTCCATGTCGGGGCCCATGAAGGGCCTCCTTCCGTTGAGGTTTCCCGGTGTGGGCCCGGAGGCCCTTGCCGATCCGGGGGGATTCCCGCCCCCCTTCTCGACGTACTAATACTCTCAAGTTTTGGGGTGGAGGTCAAGCCTGAAAGGGCAGGTCAGGGCGTGTTTCTCGACGATTTTCCGGGAGTTGAGACCTCGTCACGGCGAGCGGCTGGCCACCACGACACCCGCAGCGCTGGACAGCGATGCCGGGTCCGGCCACAGCGCGGCAGCGGCCCGCTCCCCCTCAGCCGCGACCGGCGGCGCGATCCCCTCACGCGCCCGCGTCCGCGACGGCGGGGGTACGGTCCGCACCCAACTCGTTCCGGAATGGCGGCAATCCGGGCAGTCACCCGGGCACCCCTCCCCCGCCGCCGGCCGCTTTTGCCCAGCCCCGAGCACCCGCAGCCGCCGACGCGGCCGGCCACGGAGGCTTACGGACGGTGGGCGCTCGCCCGGCCCCCACCCCGGGAACCGGCCGAGCCGGACGGAGGGTGCACGAGGCGCGTCGGCCGAGCCCGAGACCGAAGGGCACCCACCGGCCGGGCCGACGCTCCTCGAGCACCCGACCCCCAACGGGGTTCACCCGGGAACTCACCTCTTAAGAGGTGAGTTCGGCGCCCGGCCCCTCCGTCGGTCCCTGAACACGACGGGCCCGACGAGAGGGTTCTCGTCGGGCCCTGGGGTCGGTGCCGGTCAGTACAGCTGTACGCGGGTGAGGACGATCTGCGGTGGCTCGGCGTGGGCGACGATGACGTACTCGGCGACGCCGAGGGCCCCGTTCTGGCCGAGCGGCATACGCCGTTGCTCGGGCCACTTGGCCGACGCGGTGGCGCCGGGGACCTCGCCCCTCGTCGTGTTGATCAGGACGGTGGCGGCCACCACTGCGGCGAACACCTCGGCCGGGAGAGCCTCGTCCAGGAGGAGGCTGGTGACCTCCTCGGACAGCACGCACGGCCAGCCCTGCTCGTGCGAGTCACTCAACGAGACCGCCCGCCTCGCGCCGGTGGCGGACGACGTCGGCGACCGCGGTGATCGACAGTGTGCCGTCGATCGCGGCGGCGACCAGCCGGTCCCCCTCGGGGTCGGTGTCGAGCATCGCCTCGCACCACCAGTGGCGAAGGACGGCCTCGGCCTCCTCCGGCGCGGCCGCCAGGAGCTGCCGGTAGAACTCCGCCCGGCGCGGGCCGTCGAGCGCCTCCGCGATGCCGTTGGCGTTGCGCGGCACCCGCTCGGGCTCGTGGTGGTGGATCGGTTGTGCAGTCATCGCGCAGTGCCCCTTTCGGTATCCTTCGAGTCTGCCCTGTCCCTCGGGCGCGGGTCGACCCGCTGCCCCGGATCGGGGGCCTTGGTGAGCCTCATGTTCACCATCCTGCGGTCTCAGAAGTCCTGACCCATGGACTCGATCTTGCTGAACCTGCCGCGGAACCCGGCAGTCACAATGCCCGTACTTCCCTCTCGGTTCTTCGCAACGATCATGTCGATCTCGCCGGCGCGGTCACTCTCCGGCTCGTAGTAGTCCTCACGGTGCAGCAGGACGACCGCGTCGGCGGCCTGCTCGATCTCGCCGGACTCGCGCAGGTCGGACAGCTGCGGGACCTTGCTCTCGCGGCCGGTGGTCTGGCGGGAGAGCTGGGCGGCCGCGAAGACCGGGATGTCGAACTCCAACGCGATCTCCTTGAGGCCGCGGGCGATGGCGTCGACCTCGTTGGTGCGGTTGCCTCCCCGGCCCTGGAGGTCGGGCTTGACGATCTGGAGGTAGTCGATCGCGAGCGCGTGCGGCAGGCGGTCCTCGATCTGCCAGCGGCGCAGGGCAGAACGGACCTGGGGCACGGTGATGCCGCCGGGCGGAACGATGAGCCGCAGGGGTGCGGCGATGACCCGGCCGCGGACCTTGTCGTACTTCTTCCACTGCTCGTCGGTCAGGGCACGCTTACGGATGTCGTGCTGCGGGATCTCCGCCTCGGCAGCAATCAGGCGGTTCATGATCTGGCGGCGGGCCATCTCCAGCGAGACGAACGCGGCCGGGCGGCCGTGGACGACGGCGAGGTGGCGCATGAGGTCGAGCAGTGCCACCGACTTACCCATGCCGGGACGGCCCGCGAGGATCACCAGGTGGCCCGGGACGGTGCACAGCATCGACTGGAGGTCATCCCACGGCATGGGCAGGCCCGGGTCCTCCCCGGCGGCCTGATCGTCCTCCCAGTCCTCGACCAGCTCCTCCATGGACGCGTCCCACCCGGCAGGGTCCTTGCCCGTGTCGAAGGTGGCCTGGAGCGCCAACAGGCGGGCGGCGGAGGCCTCGATCACCTCGGCCGGGTCCGCGTCCTGGGCGTATCCCATCGCGGTCACCTGCGTACCGGCCTCGATCGCCTGCCGCAGCTTCCACTTGGTGCGGACGATCTCGGCGTAGTACGAGGCGTTCGCCGCCGTCGGCACGGCCTGCACCAGGGTGTGCAGGTAGGACGCGCCGCCGATCTTCGCGATCTCGCCGCGCTTGGTGAGCTCCTCCCCCAGTGTGATCGGGTCGGCGGGCTCGCCCTTGCCGTACACGTCGACGATGGCGCGGAAGATCGTCTCGTGGGCGGGCTTGTAGAACTCGTGGCCCTTGAGGATCTCCACCACCTCGGTGATGGCGGTCTTGGAGAGCAGCATCCCGCCGAGGACGGACTGCTCGGCGTCCCGGTCCTGCGGCGGGATCCGCTCGAAGTCGCTAGCAGCCGCCCGGAACGTGTCGGGAACTTCGCCGCCACGGCCCTGAGCAGGCAACATCGCGGGATCGCCCTCGAACAGGTCGCCTTCGCCGGCGGGGGGCTGAGGTGTCATGCTGGTCATCAGATCTCTTCTCTCAAACGGGTTGGGATCAGCACGGCGGCCGGTTTCTTCGCGGGAGCACGGCCGCCGTGACGTTTTCAGGGGCGGGTCAGACTGCGACAGGCTGCCGCACACCACCCGGGTGGCACTCCGGGCACTTCACCAGACGGCCGTTCTGCCGACGGAACCGCTCGGCAACGATCTCCGGCGGCGTGCCGTCGTTGCAGTCCCCGCACCACTCCGGAACGGCGGGCCGCTGGCCGGGCACCTTCGTGCCGCGCGGCGCCGGGCACTCCGGGTGCGTCTTGGCCCGGCCCAGGTCCAGGTAGTTGCGGCTGACCATGAACGGCACCACCGACTGCGTCAGCCACTCCGGGGAGTCCTCCGCCTCGATGGCCTCAGCCGCGTCCAGGGCGAGGCTGTCGAGCTGACGCCGGCTGGGCCGGGTACCGCGCTCGGCCTTCCACAGGTTCGAGAACTCAGCAGCAACAGCGGCGGCGGCGATGGCGAGCTCGTCGCCATCGGCGGCGCCCGGCGCCGTCGTGGTCTTGGTCGGCGAAGCCGGAGTCTCTCTCTCCTCGACCGTCTCCTCAACCACATCACCGGGTACCGCTGGGGCGTCCGTGACAGGAGAGAGAGAAGACCTAATAGGAGTCTGAATACCCCCCTCGTTTCCGCTGGTCAGCGGCTTGCCGCCGCTCGATTTCTGCGCTCGACCGCTCGATTTCTGCGCTCGACCGCTCGATCCCTGCGGTGTGCTGCTCGAAATCGAGCGGACGAAACCACCTGCGGTTTCATCGGCGGGGGTCTCAGTGGTCTCGGATTCCTCCAGGTCAGTACGTCCGCTCATTTTTGAGCGGACGACACCCTCAGGGGTCCTGGTGTGGGTCGGCGGAGTGATCCAGTTCTCCCGCCAGTCGGGCCGGTACGCGTCGAGCTTCTGCCACGTGTTCGCCCAGCCGACGTGTACGTCCGGGGGGAGGTCGTGGACCTTGTAGCGGCGGGAGACGTTCTGGATGCCGCCCTTGCCGGTGGAGGTGACGATGCGCTCGCCGTCCGGGTTCGAGACCAGATTCGCCTTCTCCAGGCGCTTGAGCGCCGCCCGCACGGTCGACTCGCCGACCTCCTTCCCCTCCTCCTCGGTCAGCAGCCAGCACAGCTCGTCGATCGACATCCGGCGCAGGCCGTGCGGACTCGACGTGAACATGGCCCGGAACATCATGTAGAGGCGGAAGTCGGTGGGCTTCATCTCCGGGAGGTGGAGCACCCAGTGCCGGACTACCGCAGGCGACCAGTAGTCGGTGATGTCGCCCTCGAACTCGAACTCCTCGCCGACGGGCGGACGGCGGGTGGGGCGCCGGCGGGTCACAGGATCACCGCCGGAGCGGAGGGAATCGGTGCCGCGACGCTGAGTGTCGCGGGCGGAACGTAGAACATGCTGAGAGGTCTCCCCTGGAAGGTTTGGGGAGCCGCAGACCGGCAAGTTGACGGAAACGAGACGTGCTGACCGGTCTACGCTGCTGCGTGATGACCGTTGCGCGCTCTATCCTGGGAGTGGTGACCTCGGGCCTGGCAGGGCTCGGGCCCCGGCGTCATCGCCGACCTACGACTCGGGCACTGAGTCGATTGCTGAATGAGATGGCCGCCCTGGCAGGGGCGGCCATCGCCATTTCACGGGTCCCGCGCGGTTCGCGGCGCCTTCGCCGAGCGGTCGACGCCGCCGGGGCTGGTGTACGGAAGGTGCCATCCTGCGATCTTGCATCGCTTTCGCCCCGATGCTGAACGCATTTTCGAGCAAGCCCCAGCGGTGTGGGCGTTGGGATGCCCCTTGACCAGCTTGGTAGCTCGGGGTCTGGCAGTTGCGACGGTCACGGCGTGGTGCCTTCCTGGTTCCGTTGGTTTCACCGCTGTTGCGGCTACTCGGATCAGCGCGGCACCGACCACCACAATCGGGGACCGCAGCTTGCAGAGTCCCTGTGGCCCTCTGCATTCCTGCGCATTCTGCACCGTCGGGAGCTGCATAGGTGTCAGGCCCCCCTGGCCGGAGTGTCGGTGAGGGCTCGCCGCGCCTGCGTGGCGTATGCGAGCGCGCATCCAAGCCGGGTGTAGACCTCGGCGGCGCCGGTCGCGGTGTACGCGGCGGTCGCCTCTGCTGCGGCGCGGGCCAGGAGATCGGCACAGTCCTGCCGGAGGGTCGCAGCGATGCTGTGCCCTTGCAGCGCCCTCGCGATGTCGTCTACCTCGGCGTCCTCCGCCACCGGGCCTGGGCCGTAGGCGCCGACGGCGGAGGGCAGCCATCCATCTGCGATGAGCGCCGAACGCAGCTCCGTGACGATCTCGGCGGCGGACATGCGCTCGGGGCTCATCGGACTTCCTTTCGAGGAGGTGCCTCGGGCGGCCGTGCCCGGAGCACCACGGCGGCTCTAGACCAGGGGGGCCGCGTAGCGCAGCTTCCAGCCGGGGCCCAGGACGTGCTGCGTAACCTCGACGACCCGGCCGCCGGCGGTGCTGCCCACGTGGTTGATCGTCATGACCGCCGAACCGGTGGGCAGACCAAGGGAGCTGGCCTCCTCGTCGGTCGCGGTGCGTAGCTCGATGTCCTCGGTGGCCTCCGCGCCCTGGTCGAACCCGGCTTCGCGCATGCGGCTGATGATGCCGCCGACACCCGTGTCCTCCTGGGCGATGCCCGCCGCATCGGCGACATCGGAGGGGACGTAGGTGTTCACCAGCTGAATCAGGCGCTCGCCGTCGTACATCTTTCGGGCACGGACGACGACGTCGCCTTCGGTGCCGAGCAGCGCGGCGACGTCCGAAGGGGCCACCTCTCGGCGAACCTCGACCTCGGTCCGAGGGGCGCCGCCGCTGCGACGGAGCTCCGCGTCGTAGGCCCCTCGCGCACCGTTCTCCTCGCGCTGGTCCGCCCGGTAGCGGGTCCGGGCGTCCCGGAGGATGATCCCGTCGTTGCCGATCGTGTTGCTTGCCATGTGCTGCATGCTCCCTTGGTTTGAGCTGGGGCCAGGGTGAGGACCCAGCAAGGTTGTTGTGCCTACGAACCGATGACCCACTCGTACGCGAGCTTCCACTTCGTCCGAGGCATGACGTGCAGGCTCAGTTCGACGATTCGCCCGTCCGCACTGAGGCCCTTGTGGGTGATCTCCAGAACGGCCTGTCCGGCGGGGATGTTCAGCGCTGCGGCCTCCTCTTCCGAGGGGGGACGCACCTCGATCTCCTCGCGGAGACGAACCTGGGCGTATCCGGCTTCGGCCAGCCGCGACTTGCTCCCGCCAGGGCCGGTGTTCTGCTCTTCCAGAGACGGGCAGTGGTCGGCGACGTCCGGCGGGAACCACGAGGTCGCGAGCTGAACTACCTCGCTCACGTCCTCGTTCCCGGGGAGCGTGACCGGCATGATCCGCTCGCGCTTTAGGGCCTTGGTCGCGTGGTGCAGGCCGAGAAGGTCGGCCACGCGCTTCGGAGGTCGTTCTCGGGCGATCACCGTCGGAAGGGGCTTGTAGACCAGGCCCAACCGTCGGATCTCCGCGTCGAACGCGCCGACAGCGCCGCCTTCGGAACGCATGCTCGGGAGGTACCGGCTGGTGCTGTCTCGCAGCACCTTGCTCAGCACGAGACTGACGTAGGTTCCCTTGCCGCGCCGGGTGAAGATGAGGCCCTGGTCCTCCAGTAGCCCGTAGACCTCCCGCGCGGTCTGATATGCGATGCCCTCGGCGGCCTGCAACTCGGGCACGCTCGGCAGTGGCGAGCCAGGCGCGTAGACGCCGCGCTCGATCTTCGCCGCGATGCCGGCGGCGATACGCGGCACCTTTCCGGGTTCCTTCGGCATGTCTCCCTCTCCCCAATCTCGCGATCTCCGTATGGGACTCCCTCCCATCGACGGGCCCAGCATGACATGTCTAGTTGTCTTCCGAAAGCTGGAGCCCGACGCGGCTTTCATTGCGCCATAAAAGTGCAGGTCAGTGGGCCGCGAGAAAGACACTTAACTAGACAGGTTGACACTGCGTCGGAGGGGTGCGTTAATCGACCTGTCCAACCGCCTAACTAGTCAAGTCAAGGCGGATGGGCATGGAGATAGCTGTGCCCTGTCGGTCTCGGTGAACTCGTCCTTTGGGCGGGGTGACGGGTGGCCGGTTGTTCCTTGAGAACTCCACAGAGTGACTGAATTTCGGGCCGCGGCGCCCCTGCCGTCATTACGACGAGATGACCCTCTCACCTGCGGATTTGCGTGGGTGAGGTCTTGAGCGGGGGGCTGGCCGCACGGCAGCCCGAGAGCGGATCTGAGTAGGGCCCCAGGGGTTGGGGCCGAGGGTGCAACACCCCATCCGCTTACTGCGCCGACCCTCCCCGGGTACGGCGCGACCCCCGACACGGCGCTGGAACGCCATATGTGCCGGGGGTCAGCACGGACCAAGCGATCTCACAAGGAGCTGATCCGCATGACCATCATGCCGTCTGACCTGCCGCTCAACGCAACCGGTATCACCGAGGACGTCCAGGACGCGGTCGCCGACGCCTTCCCGCTGTTCGAGTCCGTCCAGAAGCTGGCCCGCCTCGGCGTCAGCGTCGAGTTCTCCGTCGCCCCCTCCACGATCATCGCCACGATCACCGTCACCTCGACCGCCACGAGCGTGCTGCCCGCGCTGCTCGCCGAGATCGACGACGCCCGGCCGATCCGGCTCGCCGCCGGCGGGCTCGCGGTCCTGGGCTCGATGTGCCAGGGCACGGTGACCCTGCGAGTGCTGATCCCGCAGGGCTGGGTGACCGCCGAGGAGCTGGCGGTGCTGATCGGCACCGCCGACGCCGACCCCTCCGACCTGCTGTGACCGACGCGGAGCGCGAGGCCATGCACTCCAACCTCGCGAAGAAGAACGAGCAGTCCAGGACGCAGTCCGGCAAGAACGGGTTCGTCGCCCCGGCCTGGGGCGGAGAGGTGGTCACCGTATGAAGGCCCTGCTCAACACGCCGAAGCGCGTTGCCCGGCGGTTCCACGCGAACCACGGACCGATGGCCAGCTGGACCGCGGAGGAGTTCGACCTCCTCCTGGAGCTGCTGGCCATCGCCTGGCGCAGGCCGGTTCCCCGACTCCGGCTCCGCCTGCGGCGCTACCAGCTCCGCCTCCGACTGCTGATGTGGACGGCGGCCGCGCTGCCGGTCGCGGTTCTGGGCTCGCTGCTGTGGACCTTGTTCAACAGGGTCTCGCCGCAGCTGGAGAGCATCACGGACCGCGTGGACGACCGATGCACCGACATCGAGAACGCGTGCACCCGGGCCGGTGACCGGGCCTTCGTCGACGGCGTCGGCGAGGCCTGCAACCGCTTTGTGGACCGGTTCGACCGACTGACCGACCGCCTCGTCAGGGGCTGACGGACCGCACATCAGGTGGCCGCCGGGAGGCGGCCACCCGCACGAGAGGAGGAGGCGTGGCGGCCCGAACAGCCACCCGCAAGTCGAACCCCCGGAAGGCGACGGCCCGTAAGCCGCCGGCCGTGACCCCGTCGCCGCGACGTTCCCCCGACGCGGCGACCGTACCGCCCAGCCCGGAGGTCCTTGAGGAGACGGACACCCGGGCCGCAGACCTTCGTGACCGGTCCGCCGACGTCCTTGAGGGCGCCCGGTGGGCCGGTGCGGAGGAAGCCGCGGAGCTGATCCGCGAAGCCGAAGTCCGCGTCGTGCAGATCCGCCGTACGGCGGCCGCCGACGCGCGGCGGCTGCTGACCGAGGTGACCGAGGAGGCGGCGGAGCGACTTCGCCGCGCCGAGTCGGAGGCCGACGGGATCCGCGAACAGGCGCACGACGACCGGCGGATCCTCCTCGACGCCGCCCGCAATGAAGCCCAGCGGGAGACCGAGGCGGCCATCGCGGCCGCCGGGGTTCAGGCGGACGAGCTGCTCGCCGAAGCGGAAAGCCGAGTCGGCAACGTGCTCGCCGAGGCGGAGGAGCGCGCCACCGCGCTGGTGGAGATGCGCCGTGTCGCCGCCGAGGCCGCATACGGCAAGGCGTACGAGGAAGCCGGGAGCGTCCTCGCGGACGCCCACCAGAAGGCGGGTGAGATCACCGCCGCCCGGGCCTCGCTCGACGCGGAACTTGACCTGACCCGCCGCCGGGAGCTGCTCGTCCTGGACGAGCAGCTGGCCGAGCGGCGCAAGGAGATCGAGGCCACGCTCACGCAGGTCCGGGCGGAGTGCGACCAGGCCCGGCGCGAGCTCGACGACCAGTTCCGCAAACTCGGCGAGCAGCACCATCTGGAGCGCAAGGCGCAGAAGGACCGGCTCGCCGAGGAACTGGCGGAGATGCGGGCGAACGGCGAGGACGCAGCCCGGAGTCGAGCCAGGGAGATCATCGCCTCGGCCGAGCGCGATAAGTCGGACCTGGTCCACGAGGCGAACGCCGCGCTGGCCAGGGCCCGGCAGCACGAGGCCGACGCGGAGCAGTACCTCGAAAAGGCCCAGGCGTCGGCTCGCCGGACGTCGAAGGTCAAGGGTTTCACCGGCAGGCTGTGGAAGGCCGCCCCCTGGGTCGCGCTCGCCGCCGGCGTAGGACTCGCCGCCAGCGGTGAGTTCCAACTCGCCAAGCTGGTCGGCTTCCACGAGTACGTCGCGCCGCTGTTCCCGCTCTCCGTCGACGTCTACGCGATCGTCGCCTTCAAGAAGAAGCGCGATGTCCGCCCCGCGCTGTCGATCATGGCGGCGTCCAACTTGGCGTACCACCTGGCCGAGCGGGGCGGAGTCCACGACCCGGCGAACCCGTACGGCGGCACGATCGTCCTCGGGCTCACCGCCCTCGTCGTGATCACGTTCGTCGTCATCATCTGGCGGGTGCACGTCCTGCTGGAGGGCGACCACGCCGAGCCGGTAGCGGACTCGCCGGACACCGGTACCGCGAGCGACACGGCGACCGGTAGCCCGAGCGGTACCGCTACCGGTACCGGTGGCGGTAGCCAGAGCGGTAACCGGCCTCCTACCGGTACCGGTAACCCGCGTCCTACCGGTACCGGTAACTCGACCGGTAGCCGCCCTCCTACCGGTACCGGTAACCCGAGCGGTACCGGTACCGGTAACCCGCCCGGTAAGGGCGGCGGTAAGCCGGGCGCCAAGGGCGGCGGTAAGCCGGGCGGTAAGCCGGGCGGTAAGCGACCCGGTAACCCGCCCACAGCCGAGGAGCGCCAAGCGGTCCGGGACCGGGCCGCCGAGATCCTCAAGAGCGGTGAAGTGCCCTCACCTACCGCTCTCGCCGCCGAGTTCGGCGGCCTCGACCCCGAGTGGGTCCGCAACCAGATCCGAGCCGTCCGCGCCTGACGCGTACGGCGAGTACGACCGCGGGCGGGCCTGCCGGGCCCGCCCGCCCTCTTCCCCCGATCCGCGCACACCGCGAGAGGACCCTCATGAGCGCCGCGAACGACCGTTGGACCCCTGACCACATGAGGTCGCCCGCGAACCGGGCGATCCACCTGGACCACCGCCGGGCGCAGCTCCAGCCGCTCGCCGACGACCTGCGCCGGATCGCGCGGGAGATGGAGGCCGTCCTCAAGGAGGAGGGCCGCATCGAGGGCGACTTCCCCGGCCAGCCCTGGCTGCGCGCCAAGCACGTCGTCAAGCCGCTGTCCGACGCCGCCGACAGCCTGGAGAAGGTCCTGCCGGCCCTGAACGCCTTCAACGCGCGCTACCAGCACTCCTACGAGGAGCTGCCGGACCGGCGGGAGGCCAAGCGCCAGAAGAAGGCCCTGGCCAAGCAGCCGCAGCAGCAGGCCATCGAGCCCTCCGGGGCCGGTGAGGGCACCGTTCCCGCCCAGGCGGGCGGCTTCGACGACGTCCTCGACAGCCTGCGCAGGGGAGCCTGAGCCCGTGGCCGCACAGTCCAAGGCCGAGCGCAGGGCGATCAACCAGCGCGCCTTCTTCGAGAAGCGGCAGGCCGACCGGGCCGCGCGTGGCCCGCGCGGCCTGGCCGAGTCGTGGGTCGAGCGGGCCTACACCGTCGCCGCCGACCGCGAGAAGCGCGGCGATCCGGAGGCGTGGAACGACCTCTCCCGCACGATCGCCACCTGGGTCGACCGCTACACGACGTGACCAGACTCGGGGCACCCGGGTCAATCAATCCACCGTTCAAGCCAGGCTGTGACCGCCTCGCGCACGCATAATGCGCCCGCCCGGGCCCGCGCCCGCGAGCGCCCGCGCGCGCGTACGCGAGGCGGTCACGTTCTGTCAACCCTTTTCGGGAGAGTCATGAGCACCAGCAACGGAAGCGGAGCCGGTGGCGGGGGCACGGTCCTGCCATTCCGTCCGCCCGCCGGCGGCCCTCCGCCGCCGCCCCCTCCTCCGCCGCCGGGGCCTCCGCCCCCGCCACCGCCGCCCGGTCCGCCGCCCACCCCGGCCCCGCCGCCCTCGCCGCCCGCGGCCACACCGGCGACATCGGTGACCCCTGCCCCCGCGTTCCCTGCCCCGCCGGCGGTTCCCGCTCCTCCGCCGCTGACCGTTCCGGCCCCGGCCGTACCGCCCCCGCCGGTCCCGTCGTTGCCCTCCGCCTCCGCCTCCGCCGCCGTCCCGGCCGCGCTGGCGTCGAGCGGCGGCGCAGGCCGGGAAGGGGCGCGGGCCGGAATGCTGGTCGCCCTCGGGGTCGCGGTCGCCACCCTGCGCGGGATGCACCAGTGGCTCGACGACCGGCGACAGAAGTTCGCGGATTTGGCGCCCGTCCGGCAGGCCGCCGTCAAGGCGAAGGCCGAGAAGACCAGGGCGCGGGCGGAACACGACGCGGCCCTCCAGAAGATCTACGACGCCACCGCGCAGACCCAGGCCAAGGCCCGCTCCGGCTCCGCCGAGACGGGCAGCGGCGGCAAGGGCACCGGAGGCAAGTCCGGCTCCGGCACCTTCGGCGGCTCCGGGTCCAAGGGCACCAGCCCCTCGAAGGGCACCGGCTCCGGGGGGAAGGGCCCGGCGACCTCCAGCCCGTCCGGCGGGCTGCCGAAGAAGCCCGGCGGCAAGACGCCTGACGCCGCGAAGGGCAGCGGCGGCACACCGCCGAAGCCGTCGGCGACCGGCCCGAAGTCGCCGCCGACCGGCCCGAAGGGGCCCGGCGGCAAAGGGGCGGAGGGGAAGGGCTCGGGCGGCGACAAGCCGTCCAAGGGGGTCAAGTCCCCCAAGGACGGCCGGTCGCCCGGCTCCGGCAACTCCACTCCGGCCCTGGAGCGGGCCCGCGGCCGCCAGGAGCGGGCAGCGGCCCGTCAGGGCGCCAAGGCCCAGCGGCGCGAGCAGCGCCAGGCCGCCCGCCTGGAGGACCGGGCGAAGGACAAGGACGCGGCCCGCACCCGCAAGAGCGGGTCGCAGGACGCCGTCCGGGACGCGAAGGACAAGGTCCGCACCGCGCGGATCGAGGCCAAGGGCGCCCGGAAGGCCGCCGCCCGCGAAGCGAAGGACGACGCCAGGAGAAAGGCCCGGGAGACCCGGGCGGAGGCCAAGCGGACCAGGAAGGAGGCCGCGGCCGCCGCCGCTCCCGAGCGGACCACCCTGGCGGAGGCCACCGCCGAGGAGGCCGGGCGCCGGCTCAAGAAGCGGCGCGAGGACCTGGCCCCGCCGGTCATCAGCAAGACCAAGAAGCCGGAGAAGGGCACGGACGGTGCCGACTCGGGGGCGGCGGCGACCGGAGCCACCGGTCCGAAGGTGAGCCTCACGAAGAAGCCGAAGCCGCCGCCGGCGCCGGGCAGTACCGCCCCGGCCGGGGCCACCGGCCCGAAGGTGAACCTCACGAAGAAGCCGAAGGCCTCGGCCGGGACCGGCCGCCCGAAGGTGAACCTCACGAAGAAGCCGAAGGCGCCGACCGGGGCCAGCGGCCCGAAGGTGAGCCTGAAGCGCCGTACGCCGAAGCGGCCCCGCTCCAAGCCGGTCCCGCCCTCCCCGCCGGGGTCCGCGGGCACCGTGCCGCCCCGGCCCACCAAGCCCCCGAAGGCGCCGAAGCCCCCGAAGGCGCCGAAGGGGTGGTGGGGCAAGAAGAAGAAGGAGGCCAAGCCGCCGCCCGGCCCGACCGGCTCCCGGCCCGGGTCGCGCTCACGCAGCACCCGCAGCCAGCAGCCCCCGCCCCCGCAGGCGCCGAAGGCGGACGGTGCGTGGCTGCGGCCGCCGCCCGGGATGACCGCCACGTACTCCGTGAAGCTCGAACGGCTCGATCAGGAGCCCAAGCCGAAGCCCAAGCCGAAGGCGTTGGGGCTTCCCGGCCCGTGCTTCCCGGGGGGATCAGGAGGACCCGCAGCACCGCCCCCGCCGTCCGGCGGGGTGCCAGGACCACGGAAAGGGGCGCCGCCCATGGGATCGCCTGCGCCTGTACGGGATACCCAGTTCACCGACTCCGACCTGACGGTCTACGACGTCATCGAGGCGGACCAGGACCAGGCCGAGGAAATCATGGCGGGCGCGGACCACGCCCTGCTCGTCGCCGACCGGTGCGACCGCCTGGCCGGTGCGATCGAGGAGATGCGCGCCGAACTCATCGCCAAGAGCGTGCCCGGCGTTTTTGTTGGCTGGTGCACCCGGCTGATCGAGCGGGCCGGGGTCGTGGCGTCCAAGGCGGAGGCGGTCGCCGGGGGTCTGCCCCGGGCCGCCGAGGCCATCGCCCACGCCGGGCAGCTCGCCGCCCAGTTCGACAAGCCCGCCGCCGACAAGGTCCGCGACATGGGCCACACCGCACCCGCCGACGCCTCGTACCACAAGGAGTAGCCATGGGCATGGATCTCGCCCGCATCGGGTCGAAGGTCGTCGAGCTGGTCTCCGACGGCATCACGTACACGGTCGCCACCGCGAAGCTGGGCATGGCCTCGCTCGCCATGCTCGCGCTGAGCGAGGCGGTGCGCGGCGCGTACAACTACGTCGAGGACTGCGCCAAGGCGGTGGACACGCTCGCCGACACCGCCTCCACCCTGTGGGTCGAGGGCGCGGTGGTGGACGCCCACCGCGACGCGGCCGCCGTGATGCGCGGCGTCCTCGCGGACGCGGAGTCGCTCGCCAACGAGGCCGAGGAGATGGCCGCGGATTTCAAGTCGGCCAAGGAGGGCCACGAGGCCGACTACGGGCCCGTGGCCGAGCTGATGGCGGGCAAAGAGACCGACCGCACGTACTACAGCAACCGCTGACAGCCCCTTCCCCCTGCGGGGGGGGGGGGGGGCCCCCCCGGCCCGCCCCCCCCCCCCCCGGGGGGGGGGGCGCCGACGGGGGCGCGCGGGGGCGGCCCCGGGCGGCCCGGGGGGGGGTGAACAAAAA
>NZ_JBHJQI010000147.1:0-21647 GCF_042262805.1 Streptomyces sp. NPDC056361 | reverse complement strand
CCTCACGGAGCCCGGCCGTGCGCCGTCACCCGCCGACCACCAGGATCACTTCCAGCGTGCGGGGCCCGTGCACCCCCTCCACCCGGTCCAGCTCGATGTCGCTCGTCGCCGACGGCCCCGAGATCCACGTCAGCGCACGCCCCGGGTCGAGCCGGGGGAGCGCCCGCGGGACCGACGTCACCACCTGTTCGGGCGCCCGCACCACGCACACGTGCAGATCGGGCACGAGCGTGAGGGCCCGCCGCCCCTGCCCCGCACCGCCGTCGAGGACGATCGTCCCCGTCTCCGCGACCGCCAGCGCGCAGCCCGTCACCACGGCGTCGGCGGCGTCGAGCTCGTACGGGCTCAGCTCGGGCCCGTCGGTCCGCCGCTCGGCTCCCGTCGCGGCGAGCCACGCGTCGGGCAGCCCGGGCGGGACGACGACGCTGCGCGCGCCGTGCTCCGCGAGCAGCCGGGCGATCAGCCCGGCCAGCCCGTCCGGCGCGGTCCGGTGCACATGGGCCCGGTAGTCGGCGAGGTTCTCGTGGAGCAGGTCGAGGACGGCGTCCGGGTCGTCCGCGACGTGGTCGGTGCGGTAGGCGCGGACCACCTCGGGCGCCTCCGGAGCGTCGGCGACGGCCGCGCGGATCCGGGCGAGGATCCGCGCGCGGGAGTCGGTCGTGCGCGGTTCCTTCGCGGGCGGTTCCGTGCTGCGCGGTTCCGTCATGTGCGGTTCCTCTTCCACCAGTCGCGGAACGGTTCGGCGGGCACGTCGGGCAGGTCGCGGTGGTCCGACCACGGGCCGGCGCCGGGGCCCGGCAGCCGCTTGGGATGGAGGGCGCGGGTGGCGGATGCGAGGCGCTCGGCCGCCGCGAGCGCGTTCGGGTGGTCGAGGAGCCAGGTGGCGGCCTTGACCGCCGTCCTCTCCAGGCGGTGGCCCCTGCCGCCCTCGCCGGCGACCCGCTCGCGCAGGTGCACCAGGACCTCGGGGATGTCGATGGCGACCGGGCACACCTCGTAGCAGGCGCCGCAGAGCGAGGAGGCGTAGGGGAGGGAGGCGTCGACCTCGCTCGCCGTGCCCCGCAGCTGCGGGGTGAGGATCGCGCCGATCGGGCCGGGGTAGACGGAGCCGTACGCGTGCCCGCCCGCCCGCTCGTACACGGGGCAGACGTTGAGGCAGGCCGAGCAGCGGATGCAGCGCAGGGCCTGCCGCCCCACCTCGTCGGCGAGGGCGTCGGTGCGGCCGTTGTCGAGGAGGACCAGGTGGAAGGCGCGCGGCCCGTCGCCGTCCGTCGTACCGGTCCACGTGCTGGTGTACGGGTTCATGCGCTCGGCCGTCGAGGAGCGGGGGAGCGTCTGGAGGAACACCTCCAGGTCACGCCAGGTCGGCACCACCTTCTCGATGCCGACGACGGAGACGAGGGTCTCGGGCAGCGTCAGGCACATGCGGCCGTTGCCCTCGGACTCGACGACGACGAGGGTGCCGGTCTCGGCGACCATGAAGTTCGCCCCGGAGATCCCGACCTTGCTCCGCAGGAACTTCTCCCGCAGGTGCAGCCGCGCGGCCTCCGCGAGCTCGGCCGGGGCGTCGCTCAGCCCCTCCGGCGCGGGACGCCCCCAACGGCCCATCTCCGCAAGGAAGATGTCGCGGATCTCGCCTCGGTTGCGGTGGATGGCCGGCACCAGGATGTGCGAAGGCCGGTCGTCGCCGAGCTGCACGATGAGCTCCGCGAGATCCGTCTCGTACGCGGCGATGCCCTCGGCCTCCAGGTGCTCGTTGAGCCCGATCTCCTGGGTGGCCATCGACTTGACCTTGACGACCTCGGTCTCGCCGGTGGCCTTCACCAGCTCCGTGACGATCCTGTTCGCCTCGGCGGCGTCCGCCGCCCAGTGCACGGTGCCGCCGGCGGCCGTCACCGCCTCCTCCAACTGGAGCAGGTACGTGTCGAGGTGACGGAGCGTCCGGTCCTTGATCTCCTTCCCCGCCCGGCGCAGCGCGGCCCAGTCGTCCAGCTCGGCCACCGCGCGCGCCCGCTTGTCCCGGATGGTGTGCGTGGCGTGCCGGAGGTTCGCCCGCAGGGTCGTGTCGCCGACCGCCGTGCGCGCCGCCTTCGGGAAGGACGGCATGCCGACGAAGGTCCGCCCGTCGCCCGACCGCCGCCCCTCACCGAGCGCTGACGCGCGCCCCTTCCCGTCACTCATCGCCAGGGCTCCTCTTCGGTGCTCGCCAGGATCTCCGCCAGGTGCAGCGCCCGCAGCGGCGCCGCCCGCCGCCTCAGCATCCCGCCCACGTGCAGCAGGCAGGAGTTGTCCGCGCCGCACAGCACCTCGGCGCCGGTGGACAGCGCGTTCGCGATCTTGTCGGCGCCCATCGCCGCCGAGACGTCCGGGTTCTTCACCGCGAAGGTGCCGCCGAAGCCGCAGCACTCCTCGGCGCCGGGCAGCTCCACGAGCTCCAGGCCCTTCACCGCTCCGAGGAGCCGCCGCGGCCGCTCCCCGAGCCCGAGCATCCGCAGTCCGTGGCAGGACGGGTGGTAGGTGACCTTGTGCGGGAAGTACGCGCCGACGTCCGTCACCCCCAGGACGTCCACGAGGAACTCCGTCAGCTCGTACGTCCGCGGGCCCAGGCCCGCCGCCTCCGCGCCGAACCCCGGGTAGTGGTGGCGGACCATCGCCGCGCACGAGCCGGACGGGGTGACCACGTGGTCGTACCCCTCGAAGGCCCGGACCGTGCGGCGCACCAGCGGCGCGGTCTCGGCGCGGTAGCCCGTGTTGAACTGGGGCTGCCCGCAGCAGGTCTGCGCGGCGGGGAAGTCGACGTCCACGCCCAGCCGTTCGAGGAGCCGGACCGTGGCCACGCCCGTCGCCGGGAAGACGGCGTCGTTGACGCAGGTGACGAACAGGGCGACGCGCATCACGGGTTCCTCGGGGACGGTTCGAGTCGGGCGGCGGCCGCGTCCCAGGCGGCACGGACGGCAGGGTCATTCTGCGGTACGTGGTGGCGCGTCGGCTGGGTACGCGCCACGAGCGCGCGCATCGAGGCCAGATCGCCGACCAGGCCGGCGGCGCGCGCCTGGACGAGGACGTTGCCCAGCGCGGTGGCCTCCACGGGGCCGGCGACCACCGGCAGCCCGGTGGCGTCCGCCGTCAGCCGGCAGAGCAGCTCGCTGCGGGCTCCGCCGCCCACCAGGTGGATCCGGGTGATCTCCCGGTCCGCGAGCTCGCCGGCCCGCCGCGGGGTGCGCCGGTGGGCGAGGGCCAGGCTCTCCAGGACGCAGCGGACCACCGACCCCCGGCTCGCCGGGGCGGGCTGTCCGATGCGGCGGCAGTGCGCCCGTATCCGCTCCGGCATGTCACCGGGCGCGAGGAACTCCGGCGCGTCCGGTTCGAGCCCGGCGAGCGACCAGGTGCCGCAGGAGACGAAGGCGGCGCCCGGGGCGGTCGCGGGCACGGCGACGACGGCCGACGCGGTGTCGTGCGAGGCGACCGCCGTCACCGGAGTCCCGGCCGCGAGCCCGGTGAACTCGGCAACGTACGGGAGGAGTTCGCCCGCCGGGTCGCCGGGGGAGCGCAGGGCGGGCGGCAGTCCGGGGTCGAGCGCGAGCCGGGCGAGCAGCTCCGTGGACCAGGTGCCGGACCCGGCGGGCGTCCGGGTCCCGGAGGACATGGCGATCGTCGGTTACGACGACATCGAGTTCGCCGCCGCCGCGACCGTGCCCCTCACCTCCGTACGGCAGCCGGCCCTCACGCTCGGGGCCAAGGCCGCCGAACTGCTCCTGGAGGAGACCGGCGACCAGGCGGCCGACCACCGGCACCGGCACGTGGTGCTCCAGCCGGAACCGGTCGTCCGCCGCTCGACGCTCGCCGGCCGCCGACCCCCGGCGCGAGCCGGCTCAGCGCACCCCGAGCAGGTGCTCCAGGGCCAGCTGGTCGAGGCGCTCGAACGCCATCGAGCGCGCCGCGGCCGCGTCCGGGTCGAACGTCTCGTACGCGGTGGGGTCGGCGAGCAGCGCCGCGAGACCGTCGGCCGCCGTGGGGACGGCGAGCTCGGGCAGCCGGGAGGCGGCGAGCGCCGCCACGACGTCGGGGTCGGCGCGGAAGGCCGCCGCGCGCTCCTTGAGGATCAGGTAGTTGCGCATGCAGTTCCGCGCGGACTCCCACACCCCGTCGAAGCCGTCCGTGCGCACCGGCTTGAAGTCGAAGTGGCGCGGCCCCTCGTACCCGGCCGTCTCCAGCAGGTCCACCAGCCAGAACGCCTGGCGCAGATCGCCCGCACCGAAGCGGAGGTCCTGGTCGTACTTGATGCCCGACTGGCCGTTGAGGTCGATGTGGAAGAGCTTGCCCGCCCACAGCGCCTGCGCGATGCCGTGCGGGAAGTTGAGGCCCGCCATCTGCTCGTGGCCGGTCTCCGGGTTCACGCCGACCAGGTCGGGGCGGTCGAGCCGCTCGATGAAGGCGAGCGCGTGCCCGATGGTGGGCAGCAGGATGTCGCCGCGCGGCTCGTTCGGCTTCGGCTCGATCGCGAAGCGCAGGTCGTAGCCCTGCTCGGTGACGTACTGGCCGAGCAGGTCGAAGGCCTCCTTCATCCGGTCGAGCGCGACCCGGACGTCCTTCGCCGCGCCGGACTCGGCGCCCTCCCGGCCGCCCCACGCCACGTAGACCGAGGCGCCCAGCTCGACGGCCAGGTCGATGTTCCGCAGCGTCTTGCGCAGCGCGAAGCGGCG
Organism: Streptomyces sp. NPDC056361; assembly: GCF_042262805.1. NCBI lineage: Bacteria > Bacillati > Actinomycetota > Actinomycetes > Kitasatosporales > Streptomycetaceae > Streptomyces > Streptomyces sp. NPDC056361. The sequence goes on along the minus strand of NZ_JBHJQI010000147.1, from coordinate 16,944 downwards.
CACGTCCCGGTCGTTGGCGGTGAAGGCGCCGTCCTTGAAGACGGGGTGGGTGAAGAGGTTCGTGGTCGCCATCGGCACTGCGAGCCCGGTGCGGTCCAGGGCGGCCCGGAAGCGCTTGACGGCCGCGTCGCGCTCGGTCTCCGAGGCGCCGAAGGGAATGAGGTCGTCGTCGTGGAAGGTGATGCCGTACGCGCCCAGACCGGCGAGCCGCTCGACCGCCTCCACCGGGTCGAGGGCGGGCCGGGTGGCCTCGCCGAACGGGTCGCGTCCCTGCCAGCCGACGGTCCACAGACCGAAGGTGAACCGGTCCTCGGGGGTGGGGGAGAAGGGCTCCGTCATGGTCTCTCCTTGCATCCTTGCTCTGGCCGCGGGATTTGTTTTCTGAGATAACTAATACGGGACGGGGCCGCTCGGCGCCAGCCCCGACGAGATGAGAGATGAGGTGAGGGCGTGCCCGCGAGCCGCTCTGTCGTGATCGGCGTGGACAGCTCCACACAGTCCACCAAGGCCGCCGCCGTCGACGCGGAGACCGGCGAACTCCTTGCCGTGGGCCGCGCCCCGCACACCGTCACCGGTACCGGGGGCGCCCGCGAGAGCGACCCCGACGAGTGGTGGAACGCCCTCGTCACGGCCGTCCGCGCGGCCGTACGGCAAGCCGGCGTCCCCGCCGCCTCCGTCACCGGCATCGCCGTCGCCGGCCAGCAGCACGGCCTCGTCACCCTCGGCCCCGACGGCCGCCCCCTGCGCCCCGCCCTCCTCTGGAACGACACCCGCTCCGCCCCCCAGGCCGCCGCCCTCGCCGCCCGCCTCGGCGGCCCCGCCTCCTGGTCCGCGCGCACCGGCTCCGTCCCGGTCGCCTCCATGACCGCCGCCAAATGGCAGTGGCTCCGCGAACACGAACCCGCCCACGCCGCCGCCACCACCGCCGTCCGCCTCCCGCACGACCACCTCACCGAACGCCTCACCGGCCTCGCCGTCACCGACCCCGGCGACGCCTCGGGCACCTGCTGGTACGGGGTGGGGGGTGCGGGCGGCGTGGGTGGCGCGGGTCGAGCCGGCGGTGCGGGTGGCGCCGGCGGTGCGGGCGGGGTGGGCGGTGCGGGTCGAGGCGCCGGCGTCGACGGAGCCGGCGGTGCGCCTGGCGCCCGTAGTGCTTCCGGGGCCGGCGGCGCCGTCGGTTCGCCGGGTGCGCCCGGATTCGGTAGCGCTTCCGGGTCCGGTACCGCGATCGGCTCTTCTGGCGAGCCCGGCTCCCCCGGTGGGTCCGTCCTCGGTGGCGACTCCGGCCCCGGTGGTGCTTCCCGCGCCGGAGCCGCACCCGGCTCCCCTGGCGCACCCGGCCTCGGCAGCGCCTCCGGCACCGGCGCCGCGCCCTCCCTCGGCGCGGCCCGCACCCCCGTATCCGGTGCGGGCGACGGCACCGCATCAGCCCCCGCCCTCAGCGCGGCCCCCGCCCCCGGTGCAGGAAGCGGCATCGCGCCCGCTCTCACCCCCACTCCCACCCTCACCCCCACCCCCGCCGCCCCGCCAGGCGCCTACGACCCCGAGATCCTCGATCTCCTCGGCCTCGATCCCGCCCTCCTGCCCGCCGTGGCCCCGTCCGGCGCCACCCGGGTCGGCACGCTCACCGCGGCCGCGGCGGAGGCGCTCGGCCTGCCGCGTGGCGTCGTCGTGGCCGCCGGGACCGGTGACAACATGGCGGCCGCCGTGGGCCTCGGGCTCGGCGGGGCGGGGCTGCTCGACCACCCGGTCGTCAGCCTCGGCACGTCCGGCACGGTGTTCGCCGCGACCCGGGCCCGCCCGGTGGACCCCGGGCTCGCCGGGTTCGCGGCCACGGACGGCACGTACCTGCCGCTCGGGTGCACGCTCAACTGCACCCTCGCCGTGGACAGGTTCGCCACCCTGCTCGGTCTGGACCGGGAGGACGCCCTGCCCGGCGAGGGCGTCGTGGTCCTGCCGTACCTCGACGGCGAGCGCACGCCCGACCTGCCCCACGCGGCCGGGCTCGTCACCGGTCTCCGGCACGGCACGGACCCCCGCGCGGTCCTCGGGGCCGCCTACGAGGGCGCGGCCTTCACCGTGCTCCGTGCCCTCGACGGACTCCTCGCCGCCTGCGGCCTCGACCCCGCGGACCCCGCCGTACGCGCCCGCCCGCTGCGCCTCGTCGGCGGCGGCGCGCGCGGCCGGGCGTGGACCGAGACCGTCCGCCGCCTCTCCGGGCGCCCCGTCGTCGTTCCCGCCGCCGACGAACTCGTCGCCCTCGGCGCCGCGGCCCTCGCCCACGGGGCCGTGACCGGTACCGACCCCGTCGCCGTGGCCACCGCCTGGGGCACCGGGAAGGGCGAGGTCCTGCCCCCGCTCGCCCGCGACGCCGCCGCCTGGCAGCGCATCGACGACGTCCTGACCGCCGCGGCGCCGACGCTGCTGCGCTGACGGGTCCGGCCCGCCCCACGTCGGTATCCGGCCAGAACCCCGCCCTCCGCCCTCGGCCGTGAGGCGGTGCTCTAGGGTCGACTGATCAGTCATCAGGAAGCAGGGGGCCAGGGGGAGTTCCGTGCGAGGGGGGAGTCCCATGTCCAAGTCCGCGATGCCGGGCGCGGTGGTCGTCGCCGTCGCCCTGGCCGCGCTGAGCGTGTCCTGCGGCACGGCCGACAGGAACGACGCGGGCGGGTCGGCGGCGAGTTCCCCGGCGAGCACGACCGCGACGTCGAGCACGCCCGCTCCGACCGCCCCGGCGGCGCCGACCGCTCAGGAGGCCGGCGGACCGGCCGCCGACGCGGGCGCGACGGGCGCGCCGAGCGCCGTGCCGAGTTCGGCCCCGGGCTCCGAGTCGGGGCCGCCCGAGCTGGTCCGCGACGCCTTCGCCGGGCTCCAGGCGACCCAGTTCGAGTCGTGCGACGCCTCCGCGGACTGCTCGCACGTCCTCGGGCGGGTCTACGACGAGCTCAAGACCCTGGACCGGGCCATGAAGGCCGACCCGCAGGGGCCCGGCCACTTCGCCGAGCCGATCGCCCGGATCCGGCAGCTCGACGGCGAGCTCGAAGGAGACCGTTCCCTGGGGAACCTCAAGAAGCACCGGGGCCTGCTGATCGGAACCCGCGATCAGATCAACGCGTGGATGCAGGGTCATCCCGAGGACTACCGCTGACGCCCGGGGAGTCCGTTCCCCGATTCCCGGGGCGGTGGTGGGGAGTCCGGGCTACCGTGGCGAGGTATCGACGGGGGAGGCACAGTGGTCGCGCTACTGATCGCGTTCGGGGTATTCGGTGGCATCGGAGTCCTGCTGACGGTCGTGCTGCTGCGTCGTGGCACCGGCCGCACGGAGACGGCCGAGGGCCTGCTCGTCGAGCAGGAGGCCCTGCGCCGGGCGCACCACGACCGCGTGTCCTTCGGTACGACCGCCGTCCACAACTCCACCCCGATGGCGAGCGACTCGTACCGCCGCCGCGACGTCCGACCGTAGCGGGGGATCCGCCCGCGGGTACCGCCGAACGCCACTCCGGGCTGCCCCACACGGGCGGGTCCGACCCGTCGTGCGGAGTGTTCGGTCGGGAAGGCGCGCGCCGGCGGACATAGTGCGGCCATGACACGCACCTCCTTCCTCCGCAGGCGACCACGCGTCCGTACGGGCACCCACAGGGCGCTCCTGTGCGCCGCGCTGCTCGCCGTCACGGCGCAGACCACCGCCGTCGCACCGGCGTTCGCCGCCGGGCCGGGCGGCCATGGCCGACGTGACTGCGTGCGGACCGAACGCCCGCTCGACGGGCAGGCCCGCAGGGTTCTGGACATCACTCGCAAGGCGAAGAAGGACCTGCGGCTGAACGCCGTGGAGCTGAGGGTCACGGTCGACGGCCGCGAGGTCGTCACCGACGCGCTCGGCGAGTCCATGACCGGCGTCCGGGCCGAACCGGACATGCACTTCCGGGCCGGCTCGGTGGCCTTCGCCCACATCGGCACGGCCCTGCTCCAGCTGGTCCAGGAGCGGAAGGTCGGCCTCGACGACACCGTGGAGCGCTGGCTCCCCGACCTGCCCAGGGCCGACGAGATCACGCTGCGGATGCTCGCGTCCAACACCAGCGGTCTGCACGACTACGTCACCGACCCGGCCTTCCTCGCCGAGCTGGGGCCCCACCCCTTCCGCGCGTGGACCCCGCAGGAGCTGCTCGCGTACCCGCTCCGCCACTCCTTCTGGTACGACCCGGGCACCAGCTGGAGCTACTCGCACGCGAACTACCTCCTCCTGGTCGCCGCGCTGGAGAAGATCACCGGCGTCCCGATCGAAGAGTTCGTCAAGGAGCGGGTCACGGGACCCCTCGGGCTGCGCGACACCCGGAACAACTTCACGCCCGACATCCCGCGCCCGGTCCTCCACGCGTTCACCTCCGACCGCGGGTTCTACGAGGAGTCGACCTTCTGGAACCCGTCGTGGACCACCGCGCCGGGCGCCGTCATCACCACCCACATCTGCGACCTGGCCCGCTCCGCCGAGGGCATCGGCAGCGGCGAACTCCTCTCGCACCGCGCCTACCGCACCCTGCTGAACCCGGGCACGGTCGGCCTGGGCGGCCAGAGCCCCACCTGTCCCGCGTCGATCTGCCTGAAGCAGACCCCCGCCAAGCACTTCGGCCTCGGCGTCATCGTCGTGAACGGCTGGGTACTCCAGAACCCGTCGTTCTCGGGGTACGCGGCGATCCAGGCGTACCTGCCGTCGAAGCGCCTCGCCATCGCGGTCTCGACGACGAAGACCGCGACGACGCCCGACGGCAACACCGCCGAGGTCGTCGCCCAGCGCATCGCGGCCGAACTCGCCCCGGGCGCCCCGCTGTCCATCACCTGAGGAACCCCCGCGCCCGGGCCGGCGTCCGACCCGCCGCCGACCCGGGCCCGGCTCGCCTCCCAGGTCCCGCCGCCGGACTCCGACGCCAGGCCTGGAACCCGACGTCAGGCCCCGCTGCCGGAATCCGACGCCAGGGAATCCGACGCAGGGCCCCGGAGCCGGCCTCAGGCCCCGGAGCCGGCCTCGGCCGGCGCCGTGACCCTGCGCTGGTGGATCCGCAGGTGCAGCGTCGCCAGGTCGAGGAGGGGTGTCGCCACGCCGAGGGCGCGGGCCCGGGCCGTCAGGTCGCCGAAGAGGTGCTCGACCTCGGTGGGGCGGCCGGCGACGAGGTCGCGGTAGAGCGACGGCACCAGCGGCGAGCCGGATGCGGAGACGACGGCGAGGGTGGCCGCGCGCTCGGCCTCCGGCACGGGGTGGCCGGCCGCGGCGGCGACCGCGGAGGCCTCGTCGAGGACCGCGGGGCCGAGGGCGGGTCCGCCCGGGGCGTCGTACACGTCGCCGACGGTGCCGCGCATCAGGCTGGTGACGGCGCCGAAGGTCGTGATGAACACCCACTTGTGCCACATCGCCGTGATGACCCGCTCCGGCACCGGCGCGTCGATCCCGGCCCCGTCGAGGACGGCCCTGATCTTCTCCACGCGCGGGGAGACCGTGCCGTCCTGTTCGCCGAACGCCAGGTGGGCGAGCGGGGCGAGGCGCCGGATGTCGCCGTCGTCGTCGAGGGTGGTGACGACCTTGGCGACGCCGCCGAGGACGGCCGACCCGCCGAAGCGGGCGTTGAGGACGTCGATGTGGGCGAGGCCGTTGAGGAGGGGGACGACGGCCGTGTCCGGTCCGACGGCGGGGGCGATGTCCTCGACGGCCCGGTCGAGCCCGGTGGACTTCACGGAGAGCAGGACGAGGTCGTAGGGGCCGTCCAGCTCGTCGGCCGTGACCAGGCGGGGCGTCAGCACCCACTCCTCGTCGCGGCCCACGACCCGCAGCCCGCGTGCGCGGAGCGCGGCCGCGCGGGCCGGCCGCACGAGGAAGGTGACGTCCTCTCCGGCGCGGGCGAGGAAGGCGCCGAAGTAGCCTCCGGTGGCACCGGCGCCGACGACCAGGATCTTCATGACTGTGGACCTCTCGTGGGGCGCCCCGCGGGCGCGGTGGTGGCGATCAGGGGGTGGAGCAGCCGGTGCGGGCGGGCGAGCGCCGCCGTGACGGGGTCGGCGTCCGGGCCCGGCGGGGCGAGCCCGGGGCCGGGGGTGACCAGGACGTCCGTGACCGGGACGGTGTCGCCGCAGCCGGTGCAGCGGCCCTCGGGGGTGAGCGGGGCCTCGTCGGCGGCGTGGCGGAAGACGCGGCGCGGGCCGCCGTCCGCCGCGTAGAACTCCTCGCCCCAGGCGGTGAGCGCGCGGACGGCGGGCCAGAGGGCGACGCCCTTGGGCGTGAGCGCGTACACCTCGCGGCGGCCGGTGCCCGGTTCGGGACGGCGCTCCATGACGCCCGCCTCGGTGAGGGTGGTGAGCCGGTCGGTCAGGACGGCCCTGGGCACGGCCAGGTGCGCTGCGAACTCCCCGAACCGGCGCACCCCGTAGAAGGCGTCGCGCAGGATCAGCAGGGTCCAGCGCTCGCCGACGACCTCCATCGAGCGCGCGAGGGCGCAGGTCTGGCCGCGGTAGTCGCGCGGAAGCGTCATGGCCGGAGCCTAACCCACAAGAGTTCGGTGACCGAACTGTTTTCGCGCGAGCGAAACGGGCGACTAGGCTCTCGCTCACCATGAACCAGCCCACGGAACCCAAGGCCGACAAGTCGGGAGTGCGCCGGCACAACCTGAGCCTCGTCCTGCGGACCGTCCACGAGGCCGGCGAGACGACCCGCGCGGCCGTCGCGGCCCGCGTCGGGCTCACCCGGCCCGCCGTCTCGTCCCTCGTCGAACAGCTCCTCGACCTGGGCTTCCTCGTCGAGTCGGGGAAGACGTTCAGCGGGCAGGCGGGCCGGCCCGGCACCGTACTGAAGCCGGCCGACACCGGCTCCGCCGGACTCGGCGTCGAGATCAACGTCGACTACGTCACCGTCTGCGTCGTCGACCTCACCGGCGCCGACCGCGTCCGCCGGACCGAACGCCTCGACAACCGCGCCGCCGCCGCCGACGTCCTCTCCCGAGCCGCCCGGATCGCCGCGGAGGTCCTCGACACGGCCGCGGGACTGCGGCTCGCCCCGGCGGGCGCCGGACTCGCGCTGCCGGGCCTCGTCTCCGGCGGCACCGTCCGGCAGGCCCCCAACCTCGGCTGGAACGAGGTCGACGCCGAACGCCTCTTCGGCGACGCCCTCACCGCACTCCGCCCCGCCACGAAGGGCCTCGCCCTCACCTCCGACAACGAGGCCAACATGGCGGCCCTCGCCGAGCTGCGGTTCGGCACGCACGGCGACCTCCGGACCTTCCTGCACCTGACGGGCGAGATCGGCGTCGGCGGCGCGATCGTCGTCCACGGCGAACTCCTGCGCGGCGCGCACGGGTTCGCCGGCGAGATCGGGCACCTGGTCGTCGACGCCGAAGGCCCCCGCTGCCGCTGCGGGTCCCGCGGCTGCCTGGAGCAGTACGCGGGCCAGGCCGCCCTCGTCGGCGCGGCCGGGGCGACCGGCGTCCCCGACCTCGTACGGCGCGCCGAGGCGGCGGACCCGCGCGCCCTGGCGGCCCTCGGCGCCGCGGGCCGCATGCTCGGCCGCGCCCTCTCCGGTGCCGTGAACCTCCTCGACCCCGAAGCCGTCGTCCTGGGCGGCATCTACCCCCGGTTGATGCCGTGGCTCGCGCCCGCCCTCGCGGCCGAACTCTCCGCCCGCGTCGTCTCCGGCCTCTGGAACCCCGACGCCGGCCGCCTCCGCGCCGCCTCCCCCGCCACCGACGCCTCCCGCGGCGCCGCCGCCCTCGTCCTCCACGACGTCCTCGCCGACCCCCTCGCCTACGCCCCGCCGACCGCCGACTGACCGCACGGGGGCGGCCGTACGAGCTCTCGGCCGTACGAGCCCTTGGCCGTGCGAGCCCTTGGCCGTGCGGGCCCTTGGCCGTACGAACTCCTCGCCGCACGGCCCCGCCTTACGCGATTTCCGGCCGACGGCGCCGACGACGACTGCGCCGCCTTACGGGATCCCGGGCCGACGACGCCGACGACGACTGCCCAGCCTTACGGGAACCCCAGCCGACGGGGCGCCGAAGGCGGCGCCGCCCTACGGGATTCACCCGCCGCCGCTCCGGCCGCGCGCTACGGCGCCGCCGCCGGCGGTTCCACGAACGGCCTCGTCAGGTGCGCGGTCGCCAGGACCGCCCCGCGTGCCGCGGCCCGCGCGAGCCACTCCTCGCGGGAGGCCCGTGCGGCTGCGGGGTCCTGTTCGTGGGCGTAGGCCACGGAGGGGGCGGCGAGTTGGACGGCGTGGACGAGGAGGTCGCCGGTGACCAGCACGTCCCGGCCGCCGGGCCGTTCGACGAGCACCGACTGATGGCCGGGGGTGTGTCCGGGCGTGGGCAGCAGGGTGACGCCGGGGCGCAGCCGCCGCTCTCCCTCGACCTCCCACAACTGCCCTCCGGCGCGCAGGGGTTCCACCACCCACGACCACACCGGGTCCTCCCGGTCGAGCGCGGCGGTCTCCGCGCGCTGGACGACGTACCGGGCGCGCGGGAAGAACGGCAGGCGGTCGGCGCCGGTCGCCCAGCCGGTGTGGTCCTCGTGCAGGTGGGTCAGGACCACGGTGTGCACGTCGTCCCGGTCGATCCCGGCCTCCGCGAGCAGGCCGGGCAGCCGCCCGGGCACGGGACACCAGGGCGCCCCCGGTCCTTCGGCGGGGCCCACTCCGGCGTCGATCAGCGTCCAGCCCGCACCGTCCGGGTCGGCGACGGCGAAGCACCGGAAGTCCAGCCGCCACGCCCCCTCCGGCCCGAACGCGCCGGGGTCGAGGGCGGCGGCCCGCTCCCAGTCCGCGGCGACGGCCCCGGGGAACGCGTCCCGAGCCGACTCGAAGAACGTCCCGGTGGCGTCGACCAGCGCGGTCACGGGGTCGATCGAGGCGAACGGCGTACGGTCGGTCATGCCGCCGACTCTCCCACCACGAACGGGCGGTAGGCGAGGTTCCGCTCTCATCCGGCTCTCACGCGGGCCTTATCCCGTCATCACGCGCCGCCCCTACCTTCGCGCTCATGTTCTTCACCTACCTCCGGCGCGAACTGCGCCGCCGCAGAAAGGCGGCGCTCGTCGTCGCCTCCGGGCTCGCACTCGGCATCGCGCTGGTCATCGTCGTCAACTCCGTCTCCTCCGGCATGAGCCGGGCGCAGGGCAAGGTCCTGGAGTCGCTCTACGGCCTCGGCACGGACCTGACGGTGACCAAGGCCCAGGAGCGGCCGGAGAGCGGCGGGCAGGCCCAGCGGCCCCGGTTCGAGTTCCAGGGCAAGGAGGACGGGGAGGAGCAGAGCAGCGACCGGCTGATGGTCCAGGGCTTCCAGACCCTCGCGGACTCCACCGTCGCCACGGTCGCGAAGCAGCCGGGCGTCGAGCAGGCCGTGGGCGGTCTGAGCCTCGTCAACCTGAAGATCAACGGTGAGTTCACGCGCGGCCGGATCCAGCGCGGCGAGGGGCAGCAGGCACAGCCCGGCGGCCCGGGCGGCGGGACCGGCGGCTCGGGTCCCGGCGACTCGGTCGCCGGCGGCGGCGCGGCCTTCGACGTCGACTCCTTCACCCTCTACGGCACCGACGTCACCGCCCCCGGCCTCGGCCCCCTCACCACCTCCACGATCTCCCAGGGCCGCACCTTCAAGACCACCGAGACCGACGCGAAGGCCGTCGTCCTCGACAGCGCCTACGCCCAGCAGCAGGGCCTGGCCGTCGGCGGACAACTCGCCGTCAAGGGCGTGAAGTTCGACATCATCGGCATCGCCACCGCCGACAGCGGGCAGTCCGCCGCCCAGGTCTACCTGCCCCTGAAGCAGGCCCAGACGCTCTCCGCCTCCACCGCCAAGATCACCACGATCTACGTGAAGGCGACCGACTCCACCCGGATCGACGCCGTCAAGACCGCCATCCAGAAGAACGTCTCCGGCACCACCGTCACCACCTCCGCCGACCTCGCCCAGACGGTCTCCGGCTCCCTCGACACCGCCGCCGGCCTCGCGTCCGACGTCGGCACGTGGCTCTCGTACGCGGTGCTGCTCGCCGCGGTCCTGGTCGCCGGGCTGCTCACCTCCTCCGCCGTCGGCCGCCGCGTCCGCGAGTTCGGCACGCTCAAGGCACTCGGCTGGAAGAGCGGCCGGGTCACCCGCCAGGTCGTCGGCGAAGCCCTCGTCAACGGCGTCATCGGCGGCGCCCTCGGCATCGCGATCGGTCTGGCCGGCGCGTACGCCGTGACCGCCGCCGGTCCGACCCTCACCGCCGAACTCGGCGCGAGCACCGGCGGGTTCGGCGGCCGGGGCGGCGGCATGGCCTTCGGCGGCCCGGCCGGCGGAGCCCGTACGGCCGTCGGCAAGAGCGTCGACATCGCGCTCACCGCCCCGGTGAGCGTCACCACCGTGGGCCTCGCGGTCCTCCTCGCCCTCGGCGGCGGCCTCGTCGCGGGCGCCTTCGGCGCCTGGCGCGCCTCGCGGCTGCGCCCCGCGGACGCGCTGCGCCGCGTCGCATAGCGGACCGCCCCGGCGCGTCCGGCCCCGAGCCGCCGGACGCGCCCGAACCCCTCACGCACCACAGGAGTCGCAGCATGTACGAACTCATCGGCGTCACCAAGCAGTACCGGCGGGGGCAGACGAGAGTCGACGCCCTCGCCGGGATCGACCTCACCCTGGAGCAGGGGGACCGCCTGGTCATCCAGGGCCCCACCGGCGGCGGCAAGTCGACGCTCCTCCAGATGCTCGGCGGCCTCGACCGCCCCACCTCCGGCCGGGTCCTGCTCGACGGCACCGACCTGGCCGGGCTCTCCGAGCGCCGGCTGACCGCCGTGCGCGGCGAGAACATCGGCTTCGTCTTCCAGAGCTTCAACCTCATCCCCACCCTCACCGCCCAGGAGAACGTGGAGACCGCGCTCGTCCCGCTCGGCGTCAGGACCGCCGAGCGGCGGAGCCGGGCCGCCGAGGCGCTGGAGTCCGTGGGCCTCGGCGAACGCCTCGGGCACCTGCCCTCCGAACTCTCCGGCGGACAGCAGCAGCGCGTGGCCATCGCCCGCGCGCTCGTGAAGCGCCCCAAGGTGCTGCTCGCCGACGAGCCCACCGGCAACCTCGACGAGTCGATGCGCGACGAGATCGTGGACCTGCTCGAAGGCCTCTGGAAGGAGCACGGCCTGACCTTCGTCATGGTCACCCACGACAGCGCCGTCGCCCGCCGGGCACCCCGCCTGGCCACCCTGCGCAAGGGCCGGATCACGCTCAAGGAGAACAGCCCCTCGACCGTGCCGGGGTCCCCGGTGGGGTGAGACGGGGATCACTGCGCTCCCGCCGTGCTCGGCCACGCCGAACGTCACTACGGTGGCCGCGACGCCATCGGGCCGGACCACGGACCCGGTGGCGTCGAGCCGGCAGTCAGGAGTCAGGAGCCGCATGTTCACCTTCACCTCTCAGGACGGCGTCGTCCTCCACGTCCACACGTGGCTCCCCGAAGGGGAGGCGCGCGGCGTCGTCCAGATCGCGCACGGCATGGGCGAGCACGCCGCCCGCTACGCCCCGCTCGCCGGGCACCTCGCCGGGCTCGGCTTCGCCGTCTACGCCGCCGACCACCGCGGCCACGGCCTCTCCATGCACGCGGGCCCCGGCCACTTCGGGGAGAACGGCTGGAACCTCCTCGTCGAGGACGTCGCCGCGCTCACCCGGATAGCCCGCGAGCGCCACCCCGGCGCCCCCGTGGTCCTCGTGGGCCACAGCATGGGCTCCTTCGCCGCCCAGCAGTACCTGCTCGACCACGCCTCCCTCGTCGACGGCGTCGCGCTCTCCGGCACCACGGCCCTCGACGGCCTCCTCGCCGGACTCGCGGACGCCGCCCGCCGGGCCGCGGAGGAGGGCGTCGAGGGCGGCGAGGGCGCCGGGGTCTTCGACGCCTTCAACGCCGCCTTCGCGCCCCACCGCACGGAAGCGGACTGGCTCAGCCGCGACGAGCGGCAGGTCGACGCCTATCTCGCCGACCCGCTCTGCGGCTTCGGCGCCGACGACCGGGGGATGGCCGACATGGGGGCGGCGGCGGCCCGCCTCGCCGCCCCGCACGGCATCCCCGCCGACCTGCCGGTCTGCGTCCTCGTCGGCGACCAGGACCCCCTCAACACCAGGCTCACCCTCTCCGACCTGCTGGTCTCGCGGTACCGCCAGGCCGGCCTCACCGACCTGACGTACCGCGCCTACGAAGGCGCCCGCCACGAGATCCTCAACGAGACCAACCGGGACGAGGTCGTCGCCGACCTCACCGCCTGGATCGAGCGCGTGACGGGCTGAGCCCCCTTCCCTCCCTACACGGGCACGCCGTGCCCGCGCAGATAGGCGAGCGGGTTCACGTCCGAGCCGAAGTACGGCGTGGTCCGCACCTCGAAGTGCAGGTGCGGACCCGTCACCCGGCCCGTCGCCCCCGACCGCGCGATCCGCTGCCCGCCCGACACGCTCTGCCCCCGTGCCACGTCGATCCCGGAGAGATGGGCGTACTGCGTGTAGCGGCCGTCCGGATGACGGATCACCACCTCGTAGCCGTACGACCGGCCGTACCCGGCGCGCACCACCCGGCCGGGGCCGACCGCCCGCACGGCCGTGCCCGTCGGCACCGCGAAGTCCTGCCTCGTGTGATAGCCCCTCGACCACGCGCCGCGCTGCCCGTAGTACCCCGTGAAGAGGTACGGGGACACCGGCGCCGTCCAACCCCGCGAGGAACCGGAGGGCGCGTGCGGCGCACCGGGCGGCGCGGCCGGCTTCGAGGCCTTCCCGGGCCGCCCCGCCCGCTGTTCGTACTTCCACGCGTGGCCGGTCCAGTACCACTGGCCGCGGTAGCGGTACCAGTAGACGCGGTCCTGGGCGTCCCAGCCTTCCCGTCCCCGGAACACGGGGTTCTTGGAACGGCCGCCGGTGGCGGCCGTGGGTGCCGTGGGTGCCGTGGCGGCCGTGGCGGTCGTGCGCCGGAGGTACGTCGCCTGGTGGCCGGTCCAGCGCCACTCGCCGGCCTCGTTCCTGAACCAGTACCGGGTGCCGTCCCAGCCCGCGTGCGCGGGAGCCGGTTCGGCCGCCGCGGTGCCCGAGGCGGCGCCGGCCAGGGCGACCGCGCTCACGGTGGCGACGACCGCGCGCCGCACGCCGTGCAGGGCCGCCCCGGTCCGCTGTCCGTCCGCGGCCCGGTGGCGGGCGGCCTCCGCGCACCCCGGGCAGGCGCAGTCCAGGGGGAGGGCGTCGGTGAACCCGGGCGCGGCGAGTTCGAGCGGGGCGGCTTCGGGGGCGGTGATGTCGGGGGTGTGCACGGTCCTCGTCACTCCTGATCCTGTGGGGCGGGGCCGCCACGGGTGTAGAAGGCCACGGTCAAGTCCTTCACCAGGGCCTGGCGTTCGAAGTCGTCGAGCTCGACGAGCCCGCGCGAGGTCAGCCGCGTCACGGTGTCGTCCACGGCGTCGATGACGCCGGTGAGCACGGAGTCGCGGTGCTTGGCGTCGAGCACGGCCAGGCGGCGCCGCTGCATGGCGGCGGCGACCTCGGGGGCGTACTCGATGCGGGTCGGCTGGGCGGAGAAGACGGCGACGCCGACGGCCCGGCACTCGGCGGCGAGCATGCGGGTCAGCGCGTCGCCGACGGCCTCCGCGTCCCGCAGGGTCGGCGCGTCGCTCCGGAAGGCGTCCGCCGGCAGCTGCGAGAGCACCCGCGCGACCGCCGCCTCCACCTGCTCGCGGAGATAGCCGAGATGGTCGTCGACGGCGAACAGCGCGCGGGCCGTGTCCCGAACCGACCAGACGACCAGGACCACCACCCGCAGCGCCGAACCCTCGGCGTCGACGACGGCGATCGGCTCGCTGCGCCAGTGCCGGAGCCGTACGTCCATCCGGCGGCGCAGGACGAACGGGCTGATCCAGACGAGGCCCGTGCGCCGCACGCTGCCCCGGTAGCGGCCGAACAGCGAGAGGACCCAGGCGGATCCGGTGCGTCCGCGGGTCAGCCCGCCGAAGGAGACCACGGCGACGACGACGCAGCCGGCCAGTGCGGCCCACTCCCGGGGCGGCAGGACGACGCGGCCCGGCGCCCCCGCCCCCCACAGCACGGCCGCCGCACCGGCGAGGGCCGCCGCACCGGCAAGGACGGCCGCCCAGCCGGGCAGCGCGGGCCCCGGTCTCTCGTCGAGGTCCGGCTCGTCGGGCGGCGGCCGGCGGGGGAGGAGGGCCGCGCGCGCGGGGCGCGACCGGAAGAGGTCGTCCATGGGTATGCCGTCCGGCTGCCGGCGCACGCGGACGGGCAGGGGCCGCTTCAGTTGCTCGGTCATGTGGCCCTTCCGGCCGCACCAGGGGGAGGTGACGGCACGTCGGATGATCATCAAGCGCCATCGTCACAGGGGTGAATGTCCGGAATGCCGCGACGAAAGTCCTGAATGTCCGGGCCTTTGGTCCCTTGGCCAAGGCTTCACGGCGGGCCGTTGTCAGTGGGTGCCCCTACCGTTTTCCCCATGACGACGACGACCTATCTGGAGCTGTCGCAGGACGGCGGCGGTGCCCACAAGTTCTACGAAGTGACCGTCGACGACCTCACGGTGTCGGTCCGTTACGGCCGGATCGGAGCGGACGGGCAGACCCAGCGATCCACCTTCCCGACCGCCGCGAAGGCGCAGGCCGCGGCGGCGAAGAAGATAGGGGAGAAGGTCCGCAAGGGGTACGCCCCGGCGGTCAGGGGACAGCGCGCCGCACGCGCCGTGACCCGCCGCGAGGTGACCTCCGCGCCCTCCACGGCCCGCGCCGTCGCCCCGGTCCTCTGGCGCTTCCGCACCGGTTCCGCGGCCTTCGGCATCCACGTCGACGAGGAGCGCTGCTGGGTCGGCAACCAGGCGGGGGACGTGTTCACGCTCGACCGCACCGGAGAGGTGCAGGCCCGCTTCAGTCTGCCGGACGGCGTCAAGTGCCTCGTCGCCGACGACTTCTGGATCTACGCGGGCTGCGACGACGGCAAGGTGTACGACCTGTCGTCCAAGCTCCCCTTCGCCGCCTACGACATCGCCACCGACGTCGACATCTTCTGGCTCGACATCCACGAGGGCGTCCTGCACGTCGCCGACCGCTCCGGCCGGCTGACCGTCATCGACCACGAGGACGAGCACCAGTGGGCCCGCGGCGGCCTCGGCGAGCACGCCTGGATGGTCCGCGCCGACGGCGACGCCGTCTACTACGGGGACACCCGAGGCGTCGCCGCCCACGCGCCGGACGGCGGCGGCGAGCTGTGGCACACCGCGACCGAGGGCGGCGTCCTCTTCGGCTGGCAGGAGGACACGGCGGTCTACGCGGGCACGTCCCGCAAGAAGGTCCAGCGGCTCGCGAAGAAGGACGGGCGCGTGGAGGCCGTGTACTCCTGCGACAGTCCCGTGTACTCCTGCGCCACCTCGCCCGGCGGCCGGTTCGTCTTCGCCGCCGACTCGGCCTCCTCGGTCTACTGCTTCGCCGAGGACGGCACCCGGCTGTGGAAGCTCGGCACGGGCGGCGGGTCGGCGCTCTCCATGCAGTACCGCGACGAGCGGCTCTACCTGGTGACCACGGACGGCTCGCTGGTCTGCGTGGACGCGAGCGAGACGGCGATCGAGGCCGCCAAGGGCGGTACGGTCCCGGTCGCCCGGGACGTCAAACTGGCCGCCGCCCTGCCGGTGTACGAGCCGGCGACGACCGTCACCGCCGTGGCCACCGTCCACGACGCCCCGGCCGGCTCGGTCGTCGTCGAGTGCGTGACCGAGTTTGGTAGGACCCGCGTGCGGGTCGTCTCCGCGGGCTACGACTCCGGGTGGAACGTGCAGTTCCCGCGCGCCATCCGGGAACCGGGCGCGCGGTACGTGGTGGACTCCCTGCACCCCGCCGCCGGCGGCTTCTACCGCGTCCGCGGCGACATCCGGCGACTGCTGTGACGGGCGGTCAGGACCCACGGGACGGCGGCGGGGGCGTCTTCGAGGCGGCCACGGGGGACGGCCCGCCGCTGCCCGGGGCCGACGCCGAGCAGCGCTCGCGCGAGATCCGCGCCGCCGTCGACGGGCTGCTCCAGATCAGAAGGCTGACGGGCCGCCGGGGCGGCGACCCTCAGGCCGCCCCCGCCGAGTGGGAGCGCCGGCAGCCGGTGCGCGCGGTCGCCCTCGCCCTGGAGAGCGGCGGGCTCGCCCCCTCGTCCGTCGACGGGTCCGGCGGCCGCGCCGGCACCGGATACCGGGTCACCGCGGGGGAGCGGCCCGGCACGGCCGTCGTGGAGTGGCTCGGCCCGCCGGGCTCGGGCGCCGCCCAGGAGGAGGCGGCGGCACTCGGCGCGTGCGTACCGGCCCTGGCACGGCTCGGCTGGGAGGCCCTGTTCTACCGGGGGCCGCGCGGGCGCCGTTTCCTCGAGGTGGAGCCGATGGCGGACTGACCCGGACGGCGGCGGACCGGGCCCGCGAGCGTCAGGCGATCGAGGCGGAGACGATCGCCGAGACCGCGATGTTGCAGGAGGCGGTCACCCACACCGCCGGGTGCGGCTCGGGGTCGACGAGCGTGGCGCCGAGCTTCCCCGGCGTGACCAGGTCCACGACCAGGAAGGCCACCGCCATCATCACCAGGCCGAGCAGTCCGAACGCGGCCGTGGAGAGGAGCCCCTTGCCGAAGTCGTCGTACGTCGTCCAGATCGACGTGAACACGATCCCGCCGATGCCGAGGAGGGCCGAGCTCAGCAGGATCGAGGCGTTGCGGTTGCGGTCCTCCCAGATCTGGCGCCCGAGCTTCCCGGGGGTCAGCAGGTCCACGAGCACGATGCCGAGGATCAGCAGGACCACGCCCAGGGCGCCGTAGGCGCCGGCCCGGCCGAGGCCGTTGACGATGTCGCTCATGGGGTGCCGGCTCCGAAAGGTCGCGATCACGGGGGATCGGTGGTCAAGGACCGGCAAAATGTAGCGCACGCGTCAACGGCGACCGCCGCCCGCCCGGAGATCGGG
>NZ_JBHJQI010000146.1:0-21726 GCF_042262805.1 Streptomyces sp. NPDC056361 | reverse complement strand
CGCCTGAACAGGCGGCCGGGGACCACGCTCTTTCGCACTGCACAAAGTGCCCCTCGCATGACGTCTAGAGAATGGAACGCCGTCGTGGGCGGCGCGAACAAGGAGGCATCCCATCGAGACGCTTGAGGAGTTCCTCAGCGCGCACCTGCCGGAGCTCGGCCGCTTCACCGGGGCAATGACCGGAGACCCGCATCTGGCCGAGGACATACTCTCGGACGCGCTGGTCGTGGTGGTGTCGCGCTGGCGGCGCATCTCACGGACCGAGCACCCGCTGGCCTACGTCCGCAAGATCGTGGTCAACACCTATCTGTCGGACCGCCGGAAAGCAGCGCGGCGCCGCACCGAACCCGTCCGGGAAGCGGCCGTCCTCGACCGTCCTGTGCCGGACGGCGGTGACGACCTGGTCCGCCGGGACCAGGTGGCGCGGCTCCTCGCAGCGCTGCCCCCGCGCCAAAGAGCGGCAGTCTGCCTGCACTACCTGTACGACATGGACGACCGGCAGATCGCCGATCTCATCGGCTGCACGCCGGCCACGGTCCGGTCGCACCTCTCCCAGGCCCGCGCCGCCATGCGGCTCGCGCCCACAACCGACAGGAGCTGACGAGCGTGCATCCACTCGACGAGAAGGACATCCTCGCGTCCCTGGCGGCCGCCTCCGCCCCCGAACCGGAGCGGGTACTGGCGGCCGTGCGACGAAAGCGGACCCGACAGCTCCGTCGGAGGGCCGCAGTCGCCGTCGGCGCACTGGCGGTCGTCGCGGCGGGCCTCTCTCTCACCCGGGGCGTTCCCGGCTTCCGCGACGCACAGGAACCGCCGGCCGTCGCCCTCGGAGTGAACGCGTGCGCGGACAAGCCGTGGGAAGAGACCTTCTCCTACGCCCGGGAGACCGGCGGCTCGTTCGTCGTGGCCAAGGGCACCCTCACGGGACGGAACCACACCATGGCGCGCACCGGGGAGAGGATGTACGAGATGCGCCTCTCCGGTGTCCGCACCTTCTTCGGCCCCTCTGTCGCCGAAGGGGCTCTCGTCTGGATTCCCACCGACACGACCAGCGCCGGCCCCATCGCAGGGCAGCCCTCGGGATCGCTCTGGGCGACCGACGGATCCCTCATGGCCTTCCTGAACCCCACCCCGCTCGCCCGGGAGGAGCTTCCCGGCCCCTTCACGCGGATCGCCCCCGTGGTCGGTGACCGGCTCATCAGCAGTGCGGCGGGCTGCTGGGGGCCGGGGGGCCTTCCCTCCGAGCCATACACCGGCAAACTGGCCGAGATCCCGGGCAGCAACTCCTACCGGCGCGCAGCCGTCACCGGTATCCGATCGATCTCCCTGGAGGAGGTGGAACGCATCGGCCGACACACGGCTGGGGAAGACAACTGAACATGGAGCACGTGTCGCACAGTCTCGGCGGGCGTTAAGCGGCGAATCCCCTGCGGCTGCTCAACCGGCTCATCACCGTGCATCCCGTGGGCGGCGCGCCGATGGACAGCACCGCGCGGGAAGGCCAGGTGCAGTCGCCGCAGCCGTCGCGGCGGCGAGGGGTGGGTGAGCACGGTGACCACACCGCGATACTCCAGACCTGCGGCGCTCTGCTCCTCCCTGCAGAGCTCCGGCTCCTCGCCCAGCTCGGTGAGGTCCACGATCCGCACGGTGGGATGGGCGAAGACCTCATCTCGCAGCACAGCCACATCCGCCAAGAGGTCCTTCAGCCCGTAGCCGGTGCCGAACCCCCTGCTGGCGATGTGCTTGGGGAGTGCCTGTGTGCGGCCGGCCGCGCGTGCCGGGACGTACTCCCGTCCCAGCGCGGTGATCTCCTCCTCAGGGGCCAGATGCCCCATCAGGGTCATCGCCCACTGCTCCAGGTCTGTCAGCTCACGTCCGACATCGCGGCGGACAGCTGCATACAACGCGACCCCGATCATCGGGTTGCCCGGTCGAGAAGGCGCCCCCAACCTCCTGCGGCCGACTGCGCTGCGTATGGACCTCGCCCGGAAGGCGTCGGAGGCGTGACCAATCGTCTGGTCTGAGCGGCAGGAGAAAAGTTCAACGGCGATTGCTCACTCCTAATTCAGCAACCTGGGAGATTGAAGAGTTCCGGGGAGCGCCTCTCTGCCTGCGCTGGTCAGGCCGCTTCCCAGAGGCCGGCGTCCAGGATCCGGGCGGCCTTGGTGATGCTGCCCGGCATCAGATGCCGGTAGGTGCGGTACGTCTCCTCGATGGACTTGTGCCCCATCCACTCCGCGACGTCGGTGATCGGGATCCCGTTCCCGAGAGCATTCGAGGCGAAGTAGTGCCGGAAGCCGTACATCCCCACACCTTCCTCCGGCGGGAGATCCGCGAAGAGCTTCCTCACCCGCCGCCGCTCCATGCCCTCGGTGAAGTAGCCGCCCGGGCCGCGCAGCAGGTAGCCGCCCTGCGTGGTGCCATGCTTGGCCGCATACCGCTCGATCGCCTCCCGGACCGACCGCGGCAGAGGCACCTCCCGGAACTCCCCCACCCTGCGGTGCTTCAACTTCGCCGGCCTCAGCGTGTTGGAGTGGATCTGCTCGCGCACCCGGTACACGTCCCGCGCCACCACGTTGTGGACGTTCACCGCCCGCGCCTCACCATTACGCAGGCCGCCCCCCGCCATCATGACGATCTCCAACGCCAGATCCTCGTCGGCGACCAGCAGCGCCTTCTTCACGTAGGCGAGCGACGGAATGGCCACCTGCTCACGCACGTACTCCGGTTCCTGCACGCCCTTCACCGGGTCGTCCGCCATCGCCCCCTTGGCATAGGCGTCCCGCAGGATGGTCTTCAGGACCCGGAAGATGTTCACCTGGTTTCCCCGGCCGACGCCATCGTTCTCCATCTTGTCCAGGAAGCGTTCGATCACGATCGGCGTAACAGAGTTCAGCTTCCGTGCTCCGAGGCGGGGGACGATGTGCACGTTGATCGAGCTGTCGACGTGCCAGCCGGTGGAGTAGTCCGTCATCCTGCGCTGCCGGGGCCGCCACTGCTTGGCGTACTCCTCGACCGTCAGCTGACCCAGTTCACGGCGGGCCGCTGCCACGGACGGCGCCGTGGTCTTCTTCTCCGCGTACAGCTGCGTAAGACGCTCGATCGCGTCGTCCTGCGTGGCGTATCCGGACTCCTCGCGCTGCTTGCCGAGCGCGTCGCGGAAACGGATCGAGTACGGGTGGGGGCAGCGGGTGGGCTTGGAGCAGCCGCAGTCCTTGAAGAAGGATCCCATGCCGCGGGCGAGCTGTCGGGCCATGTGGCGAACCATCCGTTCCAGCCCAAGAATCATGCTCAGGCGCCTGCTGCGGGTCGAAGGTCAGCAAGCGCGGACACCATGCGGACGCATGCTGACCGTTTGCTGACCTGAGGGGGGCACATGATGCCCCTGACCTGCGGCGACGCCAAATAGTTAGATCTTGGACTTGAACAGAGTGCGCAGCACTTTGGACTCCTCTGAGACGGCTCCCTGCCTGTTTTGTGCAGGTCAAGGGCGGTGTCGAGCCTACACCGACACCCCCGTTCGATGTTTGTGAGGAACATCGCTCCGGTCAGGCTAGACGGCTTCCTACCTGGGCTTCCCCTTCGTGCTGGCGCCTGTTGGGACGATCGCCCCGGAACGCGCGGGGACTCATGCTGACCGGATCTCGGGCTGCTGTCCGGCGGCCTGTCCAAGGGGATGCCGGGCGTACCGGAGGAGACCACCGCCGTGGCCTTCTCGCGCGACGGCTCCGTCCTCACCACGGCCGGGTCGTACGGAACCGTGCGGCTGTGGGACGTGGCCTCCCGGCAGCCGCTGGGCACCGCCCTGCCCGGTGCGGGGGACGCCGTCCTGTCGTTCGCGTTCGGCGCGGACGGCCGTACCCTGCACGCGGCGGGGGCGCGCGTCCCCGTTGAGACGTACGACATCGACCCAGCGCGGGCGATCACCGAGGTGTGCCGCCGCGCCGGAGGGACGCTCTCGTCCGCCGCGTGGCGAACGTACCTGCCCGCATCCCCTACCGGAAGGTGTGCTGACCGGCGCCCGCAAGACCGCCCGACGCGCTCGGGAGACGAGGGTGTGGTTCGTGGTCATGCCCGGGGCCCTTGGGGCCGCCGGCGCCTTGCCGCCAGGTCAGGCAGGCACCGGGCGCCGGGGCGCCGGGTGCGGCGGGTGACCGCCGGGCGAGTCGCGCGGCGTCGGCCTGCTCGATCCGGACGGAGGTCAGGGGCGGGGCGATGCCTTGGATCTCGTCGAACGGCTGTTCCTTTTCGGCGGTGTGGGGCGGCCCCGCTGGGATCCGCCGCGTTCTCCGCCGATGAGATGCGGACGCCGTCCCCTCCGGGCAGAGTGAGGAAGGACCTGTTCGTACCGAGATGGTCCCCTGTGGTCCCGCGTGCCGCAGACGGGACGGACTGATGCGAGGATTGTCGTGACGTCGGAGTGATCGATGTTCCGCAGACGGCCGGCCGACAACAGCGAGGACCTTCTGGTCCGGCTCGGGTCGCTGACCGCCAGGGCGCGGGAGTTGGCTGAGACGCAGCGTTCCCGTATCGAGTTCGCCGTGGCCCTGCAGCGCGACATGCTGCCCTCGGACCTGCCCAGTTTTCCGGGCGCCCGGCTGGCCGTCCGCTATGAGCCCGCCAACCACGGGCTCAACGTCGGCGGTGACTGGTACGACGCCTTCTCCCTGCCCGGCGGGCGGATCGGCATGTCCATCGGTGACGTGCAGGGGCACAACATCGAGGCCGCCGCCTTCATGGGACAGGTCCGCGTGGCACTGCGCGCGCTGGCCTCCGTCACCGGAGACCCCGGAGAGCTGCTCGGTCGCACCAACGACCTGCTGATCTCTCTGGGTGCCGACCTCTTCGCCACCTGCACCTTCCTGCGGCTCGACCCCGCTGCCGGCACCCTGGAGTGCGCCCGGGCCGGTCACATCCCCTACATCTGGGCCACCACCGACGGCCGCTCAGGCATCGACGACAGCGAGGGCGGGCCTCCGCTCGGTGTGCTCCGCGGCGTCGACTACCCGGCCACGCGCCACCGGCTCACCGCCGACGGTGTCTTCGTCCTCCTGACCGACGGGGTGGTGGAGGGGCCCTCGCTCCACGTCGACGAGGGTCTGGACCGGGTGACGCGGCTCGCCGGGATCGCCGCCGTCGCCGGGCTGGACGTCGACGCGCTCGCCACCGCCGTCATGAAGCTGGCGGCCACGGTGGGGCACGAGGACGACGCGGCCGTCCTGGTCGTCGGCCATGACGGCGGTCCGGCCCGGCCAGCGGCCGAGGAGTGAGGGGAGGGGGCTCGCCTCGGGCCGGGTCGGTCCTCGGACCCGACCGGGCCCGTGCCGGACGGCGGCGCCCGACACGCAGGGGCCTTGCCCGGTCGTGGCGGCCCGGCCGGTGTCTGATGGCTGACGTGTTGGATATTCGGCAGTTCCGGCCCTCTACGGAGGCGGCTCTGATGTCGCTGGCCGTGGCGGTTTGCTACTACGCGGCCGGACGACTCGGTCTGATGGGCCGCCTCGTCGTCGAAGGCGTGGTGGTCACCCCCATCTGGCCGCCCACCGGCGTCGCCGTCGCCGCCCTGCTGCTGCTCGGCGCGCGGGTCTGGCCTGGGATCGCCCTCGGCTCCTTCCTCGTCATCGCCTCGCTCACCGCTCCGGGGCCCACCACCGTGGTCACCGTGGTCAGCAACACCGTCGCGCCGCTCTGCGCCTTCCTGCTGCTGAGACGGGCGGGCTTCCGGCGCGACATGGCGCGGTTGCGGGACGGACTCTCCCTGGTCTTCCTCGGCGGGTTCGGCGCCATGCTGATCAGCGCGACCGCGGGGGTCGGGCTGCAGGTGGCGAAGGGCTCCCTGGACAAGAGCGAGTTCTGGCCCGTCTGGCTGGCCTGGTGGGTGGGCGACACGATGGGGGTGCTGCTCGTCGCCCCGCTCCTGCTCGCCCTCGCGGGGCCGGCCGGACGGTTCCGGGTACGGCGCTGGAAGGAGGCGTCCTTTATGGGGCTGACGACCCTGGTCCTCATGCCCATGGCCGTGCTCAGCTCGATGAGCATGCTCTTCCTCGTCTTCCCCCTGCTGATCTGGGCAGCGCTCCGCTTCCAGCTCGCCGGAAGCATGCTGTGCGCGCTCTTCGCCTCCGTGCTCACCACCTTCGAGGCGACCTCCGGGCGGGGCGCGTTCCTCCACCTGACGGACGTCGAGATCATGGCCAAGCTCCAGGCGTTCAACGGTTCCGCCGCCCTGACCGCCCTGCTTCTCGCCTCCGTCATCACCGAGCAGCTTGCGACCCGACGGTCGGTGCGCCGCGCCTGCCAGGAACTGGCGGAAGTCCTGGAGCACCTCGCGGCGGGCGAGCCCTCGCCGGGTCCACCCGGCACCGCCGAGAGCCGGGCAGCCCCACCCGGCGGGCACCGGGATCCCTGACCCCCGCGCCGGAGCCGGCGCAGGGATCAGGAGCCGTACAACGAGCCTAGAAAAGCGGCCCGCCCGCTCAGCACGGGTGACGTGCCGAGCACCCCTCACTGAACGGGTCGGGCGGCTTCGCGTGAGTCGAGCGGCATGTGCCAGAGGTTGCGGCGGTGGGTCGTGTCGTACGTGGCGAGGAGCGGGGACGGCGGCACGGCCAGTACGGGGCACACCGCGTGGGTCTGGCAGTACCGGGCGACAGAGCGGTGGAGCAGGCGGCGCAAGGGGCCACGGGCTTCGGTGCCCACCACCAGGAGGTCGTCGGGGTCCTGAGCGCAGCCGACGAGCGCCGCGCCCGGACTGCCCCAGACCGTGATGCCCTGGACCGTGACCTCCGGACGCCCGGGCCCGAACGCCGCGTCGAGCGCCTCGCGCAGCCGGTCGCCGGCCGTCGCGCGGCACTGGGCCACCGCCGAGACGTGAGCGGAGTAACGGCCACCGAGTTCCCCGCCGGGCGTCTCCCAGGCCAGAACGGCCCACAGCTCCGCCCGGCGCAGCCGGGCCTCGGCGGCGGCGCGGTGCAGAGCCGTCAGGCAGCCGAGGCTTCCACTCACTCCGACCACTGTCTTCGGCACTGCTTCCCCCTTCGTTTCGTGGCACGGCGCTTCCCGCGGTGTCTCCGCGCCTTCCGCGATTCCAAGCTCGGCACGGCACCCCATGCAACCGTGACAGGACGGCCAGGGTGATTCCGCTGACGCGATTCCGACGTCGCCGAACGTGGTTCTGACGCACCTCTTACGCGACTGCGCGCCAGTCCTCGCCTCGGCCCCGAGGGGTGAGTTTCAACGGGCCCCGAGGCGCCACAGCGACGTCACCTCGCCCACGCGGGCCCTGTAGAGGGGGTCCGACGGGTTCGTGGCGCGGGGATGACGTGGCTTCGTGACCGTGCGGGACAGCACCCGCAGTCCTGATGCCGCGATGGCGTCAGGGTTGGCCGGGGAGCCAGGGCGGGTTGCAGACGATCAGGTCGGCCCTGCCCTCCGGGAAGAGATCGGCCTGGCGTACGGCGATCCTGGTCGTCAGTCCGTGCCGGGCGGCGTTGTCGCGGGCGCAGCGCACGGCACGTGCGTCCTGGTCGGTGGCGACGACATGGCGCAGACCGCGACGGGCGAGCACGCTCGACAGCACTCCCGTGCCCGTGCCGATGTCGAAGGCCGTGTGTCCTCTGGGGAGTTCCGCGTCCGCAACCAAGTCGACGTACTCGCCGCGCACCGGCGAGAAGACGCCGTAGTGCGGATGGATGCGGTCGCCGCCGAGCGCCGGGATCTCGACACTTTTGCTGTGCCATTCGTACGCGCCGATCACGCCGAGCAGTTCACGCAGTGATCCGACCCCGGGCCCCGCGCACGGGCCGTACGTGTGGACACAGGCCTCGCGGACACGGTGCGCCCGGCGCAGTGCGATCGCCCAGTCCGCGCCGTACGGGATGAGCAGCCTGCCCAGGAGCCGCGCCCGCCTGGCCTGGTCACGGCGGTGCCGCTCGAACGCCTCCGCCGGGGTCTCCGCCAGAGGCCTGTGGTTCGGCTCGGTGCGTCGGCCGGGGGCTGCCAGGAGCCGGAGGGCGGACGGATAGTCGCCGGACCACAGCACGGCGCTTCCCTGGGTCATCATGCGGTGTCCCGCGGCGACACTGACGGTGTCCGGGACGGAGACGACGCGCTCCGGGCGCGGGGTTCCGTTCGCCGAGTACCAGCGAACCGGCGCCCCCATCTCGCCGTCCGTCATCTCTTGCCTGACCTCTGTCGACATCGAACATCAACTCCCTTGAGGGACGATCTTCGATGCGCGGAGGCCCCTTGCGTGTTCCGGCCGGAATCATTCGCGCTCTCTTGACACGTCACGCGTGCCTCAGGGGTAGTGCGGACCGGCCACAAGGCCGCGGGGGCGCGTGTGCCGCGCGCCGTCGTCCCCTCGACACCGGTGTCAGGGTGGCGTCACCCAGGCCCTGGCGGGCGGTCGCAACTCCTTCCTCGGCCTCACCGACGAAGGCCACCACATCGCGGACCACTACAAGTCGCTGCAGTCCGGCGAGCTCGGCATCGGCTTCGCCCTCACGCTCGCCGAACACATGCTGGGCAGCCGCTTCCCCGACCATTCGGTGACGATCGTCCCCGCCGACACGGCGTTACGCGCGGGCTGGGCCCTCACCAGCAGGGACAAGGGTGAGAAGGTGAAATACCGCTACCGGCCCCACTACTTCGCCGAGGTCTGGCGGCCGGGCGAGCCGTCCCTCGTCATCCCCCTCGCCTGCAAGGGCAACCACAGCGACTCCGCCACCTCCGCCGAGCAGCTGGCCTCCGCCTCCGCCCACGCCGAAGCAGTCCACATCGGCCCGTGGAACGAGACCCCCGGCCTGCTGTTCAGCACGCAGCTCCCGACGGACGGCGGCACGATGACCGTCCACGCCCTCCAGGCACCCGGCAGCAGAGGTCGGCTGTCCCCGGCGGAAGGCCGCGAGGCAAACCTGAACGCCCCACCGTTCCAGTCGAACGTGATGCCTGACATCCACCCGCCGACCGAGGGCCTGGTGGCACCGGAACCCGTACGGGGCTGCCACGTACAGGCGAAGGACTACGACTGGTTCCAGGAGTCCCTGGCCCACACCACGGCAGCGGGCCTCATGGCCTTCACCGGCTCCGGCCACGCCACCGCCCGCCACCTGACCGACCGGCAGGGCCACAAACGCTTCACCGGTCTCGAACACGCGGCCAGCATGAGCATCCGGGACGCCGCCCACGTCCTCTTCGGCAACGAGTACGTCGGCACCGACCACGTCTTCCGCCTGAACGGCCCCCGCGTCGAGGCGTTCTCCGGCGTGGACGCGGAGGTCTTCCGTCTGCTCGCCCGGGGCGACGTCGAGGAGTACCGCGCCCTCGTCCACGCGAGCCGCCGCGTCCGCCCCCGCCTCACCTTCGACAAGGATTGGGGCGGCCCCGTCTCCGTCCATGCCGACGGATCGGTCCTCGC
This sequence comes from Streptomyces sp. NPDC056361, assembly GCF_042262805.1. Taxonomy (NCBI): domain Bacteria; kingdom Bacillati; phylum Actinomycetota; class Actinomycetes; order Kitasatosporales; family Streptomycetaceae; genus Streptomyces; species Streptomyces sp. NPDC056361. The sequence continues at coordinate 12,311 of NZ_JBHJQI010000146.1, read as the reverse complement.
CCTGCGGCTGCTGCCGTGGCAGGACGAGGAGCCGCGTCCGGGCGCCCCGCGCTGACCTCGGAAGGCTGCAGGGACCGGCTCGTCTCAGAGCCGGTCCCTGCGGCAGGACGACGTACACGCTGGCTCAGAGCGACGCCTCGACTCCAAGGCTTCCGGCGCCGATGGCTCCCCTCAGCACGTGGGCGATCTCCTCGGGCTTGAGGTCGATGCCGTCGAGCCCCTCCAAGGTCAGCGGGACCTCTTCGAGTGCGTACTCGCCGCGGCCCTCGGCGCTGAATTCGGGGCCGGTGCGGTCGTCGAAGGACCAGGTCGCGATGCGGGCGAGGTAGAAAAGCTGGCGCTCGTCGTCGGCCTCCATCGTGTGGAGGAGGCGGATGATGTCGGCCTTTCCCGCGATCTCCTCATGGATCTCCCGGTGGAGGGCAGCCTCCCGGGACTCGTCACTGGGCTCGACGCCGCCGCCGGGCAGGACCCAGTACTCCGGGATGCCAGGCTTGGTTCGGCGGATGACCAGCATCGTGTCGTCCGCGGTGACGAGGACGGCTCGGACTCGTTCGATCATTTCGGTTCGTCTCCTTGCTTGTTGACGGTCTCAGTGCAGCAGCCAGCCGCCGTCGACGTGGACGGACTGCCCCGTGATGAACGAGGCGGAGGGGCCCACGAGAAACGCCACCAGGGCAGCGACGCCCTCGGGCCGGCCACGGCGCGGGACGCACTGACGCTTGATCTGGTCCTCCGGCCGCGCACGGTGCCTGGCGGTGAGGGCATTCCCTGCCCCGACCTGGATGGCTCCGGGCAGGACCGTGTTGACGCAGATCCCGTACGGGCCCAGTTCCCGGGCGAGAGAGCGGGTCAGGCCCAGTATCCCGGCTTTCGCGGTGTTGTACGCGACGAGGTTCGTCCGGCCGGCGCGGGCGTTGACGCTGCCGATGTTCACGATCCGGCCCCAGCGGCGTTCGATCATGCCGAGGGTGAGCGCGTGGCAGGTGCGGTAGTGGGCGGTGAGGTTCACGTCGAGGGAGTAGTTCCAGGCGGCTTCGTCGGTGTCCTGCCAGGCGACGCGGGGGTAAGCGCCGGCGTTGTTCACCAGGATGTCGACGGGTCCGATCTCGGTGCGGACGAGGTCGGCCATCGTCTGGACGGAGCCCGGATCGGTCAGGTCGGCGTTGACCGCGATCCCTGGGCTGCCCGCGCGTTCGAAGGCGGCGAGGAGGGCGTGGGCGTCGGGGTCCTGGCCGAGGTGGTTGACCGCGACGGTCGCTCCGGCGGCGGCGAGCGCCCGCGCGATCTCGGCGCCGATGCCGGTGGCCCCACCGGTGACGAGGGCGTTGCGGCCCTGAAGCGGCCGGGTCTGGAGAGGGGTCTCAAGCAGAGGCAGGGACATTACTGCTCCGTTCTCCAGGCTGGGGCTGAGGGGCCGGTGCGGTGGCGAAGAAGGTGTCGTGCGTCGTGCGCGGGGCCTGGCTCTCGGCGAGTTTGATCAGGACGAGCAGGAGGTCGTGTCCGGTCAGCCGGGAGGGCGGGATGACGCCGAGGATGCGCAGGGCGAGGAAGGCGTGGATCTCCTCCAGGCTGCTGCCGTTCTCTCCGCAGAGACCGTGCAGGGCGCGGGAGATGGCCGCGGTGCGGCCGGGGCCGGTGTTCCATGAGTACCGGACTTCGATGTGCCGGCTGCTCCGGTGCAGCTCCAGGTGCTCGATGCGCGGACGAGACAGGGGCGGCAGGGCGAGGCGAAGGGTGCGGGCGTACACGTCGGGCTGGTAGCGGGGGACGAGCCAGCCGCCCAGCGCCATCAGGTACCAGAGCAGGTTGGCGGCCTCGCCCGCGACGGTGTTGCGGCCGGCGAACTCGAAGTCGAGCCAGCACAGCGGGTCGGCGATGTTCGGTTCCGTGGGATCGCCCTGCGTCAGACCGGCGAGCCGACGGCGGTCGGGGGCCAAGGTGCGCCGGTACGGCTGCCAGGTCGACCTTGATGGCCTCGTCGTCGCCGTCGCCCTCGCCCTCGCCCTCGCCCTCGCCCTCGCCCGTGAGGTTGTCGCCGGTGTGCTCGACCGAACCGTCCTGGCTGGTGGGGTTGTTGTAGAAGACGAAGTGCCGATCGGAGGCGACCTTCCCCGTGTCGTTCAGGAGCAGGGCGCTCGCGTCGAGGTCGTAGTCGTTCCCGGTGTCGTACGGACGTCCCGGCCCAGGCCGACCAGGACGGCGGTCAGCCCCGGCGCCTCCTTGCTCAGCGAGACGTTGCCGCCCTTGGAGAGGCTCACGCCCATGTCGTCTTCCTTCCTGGCCGTAGCGTGCTGGAGCCTGTAAATCTACAATGATGTAGAAGATGCGGGAGGGTGGAGAACGGGACCCCTCGCTTCCCGACGGCGCCGCCCGCCAACTCCACGCGAACAGAAGCGGGCGGATGCGTGTCGTCTCAGTACGATGAACCGCCCCACACGGGCGGGACGAGTCGACGGGAGGGCGGCGGAATGACGAAGGCCGAGCAGGAGGGCCACAACACGCCTCCTCGACGGCGGGGCCAGGGCGAGCTCGAAGCGCAGGTGCTGACCGCCCTGCGTCAGGCGCCCGGCGCCCGCACCGCCGGCTGGGTGCAGGAGCGTCTCGGCGGCGATCTCGCCTACACGACCGTCATCACGATCCTGACGCGTCTGCACGTGAAGGGCGCTGTGAGCAGGGAGCGGGTGGGCCGGTCGTTCGAGTGGACGGCTGTCGCGGACGAGGCAGGGCTGGCGGCACTGCGGATGCGGAAGGTCCTGGACGGCGAGGCGGACCGGGAGACGGTGCTGGCCAGGTTCGTGACGGCCCTCTCACCCCACGACGAGCGCCTGCTGCGCGATCTGCTGGCTCAGGAGCCCGCGGAGGGGGAAGACTGACCGCATGGGGGTCTTCGTCTTCCTGCCACTGGTCCTGCCCTTGACGGCATGGCCGGTCGCACGCCTTGCCGAGCACCACTTGCATCCGCGGATGGCCACCTGGCTGCTGACCGGCGTCTCCGGTGTGCTGGCCATGTGCAGCACGCTGTCCCTGGCGCTGCTGATGGTGGTCGGCACCGCCCAACTACCCGGCAACCCGCTGCCGGACGGCTGGTCCGACCCCGAGGTCCGCGAGGCCGTCCCCTACGACGAGATCGCGGGCAAGCTCGCCATCCCCACCCTGATCCTCGTTCTCGCCTCCTGCGCCAGGGCCGCCTGGCGGCACCGTCGCGTACGCCGCCGTGCCGGCCGCGCGCTGGAGGGCCTGCCCGCGACGTCGGTCGTGGTGCTGCCCGACGCGAACCCGTACGCGTACGCCCTGCCGGGCCGGAAGGATCGTGTCGTGGTCACGACCGCGATGCTCGCCATGCTGACCGGCCCGGAGCGGCGCGCACTGTTCGCCCACGAGCGTGCCCACCTGACCGCCCGCCACCACAGGTTCCTGCTGACCGTGCAACTCGCCGCGCGCGCCAACCCGTTCCTGCGGCCCCTGCGCACAGCGGTCACGTACACCACCGAGCGGTGGGCGGACGAAGAGGCGGCCACCCGGATCGGCAGCCGCCGGATCGTGGCGCGGGCTGTCGGCAAGGCCGCGCTGATCTCTCGTGGCGCACCTGCGGTGACGCTCGCGGGCTTCGCCTCGGCCGGCCCCGTGCCCCGCCGCGTGGCCGCTCTGCTGGGCCCCGCTCCGGCTGCGCGTCTGTGGCCGTCCTTGTTCACCAGCGCGGGCCTGGCCGCGTGGGGGGCGGCGGCCGGCACCACGATCTCCGCACTGTCCTCGGCGAACTCGGCCGTCACGCTGTTCCTGATCCTGAAGGCGGCGACCCCGCTCTAGCTCCGCACAAGGGCTGGCGCCATCGGGGTGCACTGCCGGGTCCGGTCCTATGCTGATTTCCAAGTGACGGGGGAAACAGGGGGAATGGTGAACTGGTTCTGGTTGGTCCTCATCCTGTTCTGGACGGGCGGCTTCGCGTGGGCGGTCGACAACGCCCGGACCGCGCTGCGCAACCGGCACGAGCGCAAGATGGAGCTGCTGGAGGCGACGAAGCAGGAACGTCTGGCCCTCGAGGCCGTACACAAGACGCCGGAGCCGGTGTGCGGGTGCACGCACCACCTGGCGAAGCACGACAAGCAGGGCCGGTGCCATGAGCGCGTCGAAGTGCCTACGGCCTGGGACGAGAACAAGAAGCCGGTCCGTTACGAGGCCGGCCAGTGCAACTGCCAGCAGTACGTGGGGCCGCAGCCGTTGTCGCAGGTGTTCGCGGAGGAGCTGACGGACCGGGCCTGAGGGGGAGGCGGGGCCCGCAACGACGGTACGGGCCCCTCTCCCGCTGGAAGGACTACAGGTCGAACTCGTGCGGGGGGAGGTCGAGGGCGTAGCACGCCTCCCGTACGACCGCCTGCTCGTCCTTGTCGAAATCGCCGTCGGCGCCGCCGATGATGATGCCGATCTGGATGACGGCACGGGCCTCAGCGGGCTTCTTCTTCGCCTTCGCGACCTCCTGGAGGACGCTGACCTTGCCGAAGTCGAAGTCGGCGGTGAGCTTGTCGCAGTTGGCGTCGAAGCGGCGCTGGAGGTCGTCTCCCGGGAAGTTCCGCAGTACGTCGTTGCTCATGATGAGCTGGGCGACCTTCTGGCGCTCGGACGGGTCGATGCTGCCGTCGGCGGCGGCGACGAGCGCGCACATCGCCATGCTGGCGTCACGGAAGGCGCCGCTCTTCAGGTCGTTCTTCTTCGCCATGAGCTGGGTCTGCATCGTCGATGCCGACTCCTTGAAGCGGTCCCACAGGGCCATCTTCGGACCTCCGTTACGTGTCGGGGGCGGTCCCGGGCCGGATGGGGACGGTCCGGACCACCCACACCTTCTACAACGATGTAGAAGCTATCAGGTGTTGGTGGCGCGGTCGGTGCCGTTCCAGTCAACGCTTCCGGAACCTTGCCGCGAGGGAGGTGGCTTGCTTGGCGAGTCGCCCATCGAGGTTCGCGGGAGGGAGAGGCGGTGTCCCTAAGCCCTGGGTGCGAGAAGGCCCGCGGCCGGGGTGCGGTCGCGGGCCCAGGGGGCGACGGCCGGGCGAGCGCCCGGCAGGCTGCTGGTCTCAGTCCTCGTCGCCTTCCTCCTCTTCCTCTTCGTCGCCTTCGAAGAAGTCGCCGATCTCGTCGACGGCTTCGGCCGCGACCATGCCGCCGACGACACCGACGGCGAGCCCGGCCGCACCCACCGCGACCGCGGTGCCCATGCCCGGACCGGAGCGGCGACCGTGCCCGTCGCCGTGGTGGCCGTGGTGGCCGTGGTGGTCCTTGTCGGCGCGCGGAGCCCCGTGGCCGTAGGCATCGTGGGAACCGTACGAGGCACGGTGCTCGACGAGCTGCCGCATCCAGGACTCGACCTCGGCGTTCCAGTCGACCTGGTCGACGCCGTGATGGCTGACCGTGTAACGGCTGACGGTGTCGTGGCCCTCGAAGAGGAATCCGCCGCGCTTGTCGGCCTCCAGGACGACCTCCATTCCGGCCGGGCCGGCGGACAACATCACCCGCCGGACCAAGACCGCCCTTCCTGGAGCCGTCCGCGTCGACCAGGGCGAGGTGGCGGCCGTACGCCACATGGTCAAGGCCCTCGGTGACTCCGCCTCCGAACTCGGCGGCGGCCACGCCCGCCACCTGACCGTCCGCTACCTCACCCAGGACGTCGCCCCCTGGCTGGACGGCCGCTTCACCGAAACCACCGGCCGTGACCTGTTCGCCGCCACCTCCCAGCTCGTCCACCTCGCCGGCTGGATGGCCCAGGACGAAGGCGACACCCCCGAACTCCGCGGACTCGCCCAGCGCTGCTACGCCCGCTCCTTCCGCCTGGCCGCCGAAGCCGGCGAAGCCGGCGACCCGGAACTGTCGGCGACGGCCCTCCGCGGCCTCGCCGTCCAATGCGTCGACCTCGGCTACCGCGCCGAAGCCGTCCAGCTCAGCGAAGCCTGCGTGGACTACGGCCACAACCTCGACAACCCGCGCGCCGTCGCCTACTACGAGGCCACCCTCGCCAACGCCGCCGCCCAGGACGACGACCGCCGCATGGCCACCAAGCACCTAGCCATGTCCGAGGCCGCCATCGGCAAGCCGGCCGCCGCGGCCGGCGATTCCTGGGCCGCCCACTACTCCCCCGGCCGCTGGGCCCACGAATCCGGCATGATCCTCTCCCGCCTCGGCGACCTCGACGCCGCCGAGGAACACCTCCACCTCGCCCTCGACATCCACGGCCTCGACCGCACCCGCACCCGCACCCGCACCATCGTCCTCGCTGACCTCGGAGCCGTACGCCTGCGCCAAGGCGACGTCGACGGAGCCCTGGCCACCTGGTGCGACTTCCCCGACTGCGCCGACGGTATCCGCTCGGTGAAGGCCCAGGCCGCGCTCCATGACATGCGGGTCCGCCTCCGCCGCTACGACGGAGTTCCAGAGGCCCAGGAGCTGCGCGAAAGGGCGATTGATCGATCCCCCTGGACGACAGACGACACCTCGGATTATCCGAAGCACAATCTGAACTGCGACAGACGTTCTTCCTGGAAGAGACCCCCAAACGAAGGAGGAGTAGCTCACTCAGCCGCCCATCTAGCGCGATGGTCTTTCAACGGAGGGGCGCCCGCCCCGATCCTCACAAGGGAAATGGGGCCATCGCATGTCCACTGGCACAGATCTCGACGCCATCCCCCCGAAGACCCTCGTCGTCGAGGGCGGTCTGATCACCCCCATTGGCGAAGTGATCATCGCGGACATGGCGAAGAACCTGGCCGCCGTCTGCCAGCAGGCCCCCGATCCACTGGCCGCGTTCGAAGCGCTCCGAGAAATCCTTCCCGAGCAGATGAGGGCCATTGTCAACCAGCGTGACAGCGTCCAGCCCAGCCCTCTACGGAAGACCCTCTCCGGCATTGTCGGCACCGAATGCCTGGAGCGCCCCCGGGCCGTGACCCCCTGACGGGCTATCGGCTCGACGGCCTAGCTGTTCCGTCCCGGGAGGTTGTGGACGGGTGAGCCAGGTCTCGGCTGAGGGATCTTGAAGAGGTGTGACCCGGATACGCCAGAAACCCGCCAGAACTTGGTCTTGGCCTGCTGGGTGCCTGACGCTGTCGGGGACCTTGGCGATGACGGTCGGCCATGCCCTCGACGTCTCAGTCTCCAAGATCCCCGACCTCGTCACCCGCGATCAGCTCTGCGTCTCCTCGCGGCGTCCCATAGCGGCCGCATCGGGTACGACGAGCAGCTTGCCGGTGGTACGCCGAGCCTCCAGATCGCTGTGGGCCTGGGCGGCCTCGGACAATGCGTAGCGGCCCGTCACGGTGACCTCAAGCGCCTTGGAGCGCACCCACTCGAACACATCGGCGGCCCGTCGGAGCAGTTCGGACCGATCGGCGATGAAGTCCCCGAGGCTGGGCCGGATCAGGGTCAGCGAACCGCCATGGGCGAGCCGAATCGGATCAAACGGAGGCACGGCACCACTCGCCGCGCCGAAGAGCACGAGATGGCCGCGGGTTCGCAGGCTGGCGAGGCTCGCATCGAAGGTGTGCGCGCCGACGCCGTCGAAGACAACCGGCAGTCCCTGACCGCCGTTGAGCCGCCTCACCTCGCCAGCGAGATCGTCGACCGCGGAGGAAAGGATCACCTCAGCGGCCCCGGCACGCTTCGCCAGCTCGGCCTTCGCCATGGTCGACGTCGTGCCGATCACCCTGCCGCCGAGATGGGTGATGAGCTGGGTCAAAAGCAGCCCCATGCCACCAGCAGCCGCATGCACGAGCACCGTGTCGCCCCCCTGAACCGGGTAGGCGTCCTTGACGAGATAGTGCGCGGTCATGCCTTGGAGGAGCACGGCAGCGGCTGTCTCGAAGCCGATGTCGTCGGGCAGCGGCACCAGCCGGGAGGAGTCCACGACGGCCCGCTCGGCATACGTGCCGGGAATCTCCACCCAACCGACCCGGTCCCCCACTGCGACGTCAGCGACGCCGGGTCCAACTTCGACGACCGTGCCGGCGCCCTCAGCGCCCGGGGTGAAGGGCAGCGGGAGGCTGTACCGGCCTTCGCGGTGGTAGACGTCGAGGAAGTTGACCCCGGATGCGGCGACCTCCACGACCGCCTCGCCCGGACCCGGCCGCGGCTGGTCCACCTCGGCCTCCTGCAGCACCTCGGGACCGCCCACTTCGTACACCTGAATCGCTCGCATGGCCCTCCAATAACGGCTCATCCCCCACCAACCCCGTTGATGGCGATTAACGGCTCGTCCCCCACCAACCCCGTTGATGGCGATCCGATTCCCGGCAAGCAGACCAGCCCGCCGCCCCCGCCGAGAGCTGAGACGCCTGCTTTGCACCCGGGTCCGGGACAGGAGACCGAGACCGTCAAGGGTCGACGAATGCACCACCCGCCGCTTCCGCACCGCCGTACGGCCACCCACCCGGACCGAACGCCGGATCATCAAGGTCCGCCTCCTGCGCCGCTGGGGACCGGCCCGTATCGCCCACCTGCTCGGCCTGGTCCCCTCGACGTCCACCGCGTCCTGACCCGCTACCGGCTGGCCCGCCTGACCCACCTCGACCGCGCGACCGGGCACGTCATACGCCGCTACGAACGCGAGAAACCCGGCGAGTTCGTGCACGTCGACATCAAGAAGCTCGGCAACATCCCCGACGGCGGCGGACACAAGGTCCTGGGCCGGCAAGCGGGCCGCAAGAGTAGACAGCGCTACGCATGCCTTGCAGCCAGGAGCCGAAAGGATGCGCACCCGGGCGAGTTCGAGGAGCATCGCCACATCAAGAGTCACGCTGCGCAGCATGCGCAGGCGCAGCAGGGCAGCGCTCGGCGAGCGGGTGCACGCTGTGGGAGCAGTTGTCGCTGGGGAGAATCTGGGGGGAATGAAGCCGCCCTGGGGAGCGCCTGGGGAGAATCGACCGCCCAAAACGACATCACAGTGAAAGCTCCAGAAACGAGCGAAGTCGCAGGTCAACCCGCCTCCTACAGCGATCCGCGCAGGTCAGTTCGCTGAGGGCGACGACTTCAAGAAGATCTCCTCGCCACCTGGACAGGTCATGTGTCTCTCTAACCGCCCTTCAGGCTGCTTCCCACAGGCCGGCGTCCAGGATCCGGGCGGCCTTGGTGATGCTGCCCGGCATCAGGTGCCGGTAGGCGCGGCCGCCCTTCGTGGTGCCGTGCTTCTCCACGTACCGCTCGGTTGCCTCCCGGACCGACCGGGGCAGCGGCACCTCGCGGAACTCCCTCACCTTGCGGTGTTTCAGTTTCGCCGACCTCAGCGTGTTGGAGTGGATCTGCTCGCGCACCCGGTAGACGTCCTGTGCCACGACGTCGTTGACGTTCACCGCCCGCGCCTCGCCGTTGCGCAGGCCGCATCCGGCCATCATGACGATCTCCAGCGCCAGGTCTTCGTCGGCGACGAGCAGCGCCCTTTTCACGTAGGCGAGCGACGGGATCGCCACCTGCTCGGGAACGTATTCCGGTTCCTGGATCCCCTTCACCGGGTCGTCCGCCATGGCGCCCTTGGCGTAGGCGTCTCGCAGGATGGTCTTGAGGACGCGGAAGATGTTGACCTGGTTACCCCGGCCGACCCCGTCGTTCTCCATCTCGTCCAGGAACCGCTCGACCACCATCGGCGTGACCGAGTTCAGCTTCCGCGCTCCCAGACGCGGGACGACGTGGACGTTGATCGAACTGTCGACGTGCCAGCCCGCTCGTTCGGCCGCCACCGCGATGACTCGGTAAGCCTACGCAGCGCTCACCCCTGGGCCTCCGTGATCACCGTCACTTCGACGGGCCGGCAGCGGTTCCACGCCTCCCCGGCGGGGCGCTTCCGAACCGGGCATCGGTGCATCCGGCGGGCGCACCCGGGACGAAGACGGAAGGACGGGGCATGCAGTAGCGGCCAGTCGTCGTCGGGGAGTGCCCGACGTCCTCTGGTACCGCCCGGACGTCGCCGAGCACGACCCGGACGCCGTCGAGGACGGCCCGGAGAGGGACGGATGAGGCATGACGGACACGCACTGGCTCTTCGGGGAGCAGCTGGAGCCTGCCTTCCTGGCGCCGGGCGGCGCTGCGCCTGGTCCGCTCGCTGGGCGCGCCGGCGCCGTACCGGCCCCGGGAGGACGACATCGACGAGGAGGTCCGGCACGAGCTGGACCGCTGGGAACGGGACGGGGGCGTCTCCTTCGTCGGCCGGGACGGGCCCTGGGCGTTCCCGGCGGAGTGTGTGGAGGGGGCGGAGGCCGTCTGGCGTGCGGGTGGGGCGCCGCTCCGGTCCGTGGAGGGCTTCGTCCGGCAGATCGCCGGCCGGCGCGAGTACGTCTGGCATCTCTACTGGCGCTTCGGCGAGGAGTACCGGACGAGCAGTCTTCTCGGGCACACCGGGGCCGTCCCCGGCTGGTGGGAGGAGCTGGACGCGGACGTCGTGTCGGCCTGGTGCGTGGCGACGGCCCTGCGCGAGGTCAGGGGCACGGGCTGGGCTCATCGCATCCCGCGCCTGATGGTCCTCGGCGGCTACGCGCTCCAGCGGGGCTGGGACCCGGTCGCCGTGACCGGCTGGTTCCACCGCGGCTTCGCCGACGGCTACGACTGGGTGATGCTGCCCGACGTCGTCGGCATGTCCCGGTACGCCGACGGCGGCCGGATGACGAGCAAGCCGTACGCCTCCGGCGGCGCCTGCATCGACCGCATGAGCGACCTGTGCGGGCCGTGCCCCGAACCGCCCCGACCGGCGGGTCGGCGAGGACGACTGCCCGTTCACGGCCGGATACTGGGCCTTCCTCCACCGGCACCGCGACCGGCTCGGCCGCAGCCTCCGCACGTCCCGGCCGGTGGCGGGGCTGGACCGGCTGCGGGACCTGCCCGCCCTCCTGGGACAGGAGCGGAAGCGGGGCGCCGGCCCGCCCTGACGGCCTCGCGCCGCTCGCCCGTCCCGCCGGGGGGCGCGGCCGGGCCACGGACGAGGGTGGGGGCGACCTCGCGGACACGAAGAGAGGACGGCATGAAGAGGACGACGGACGACACACGGTACGACGCGGTGGTCGTCGGAGCGGGGGCCGCAGGCCTCGCCTGCGCCGCCGACCTGTGCGCGGCGGGCCTGCGGGTGCTGCTCCTGGAGGCGGGTGACGCGGTGGGCGGCCGGATGCGCACCGACCGGGTGGCGGGCTTCACCGTGGACCGCGGCTTCCAGGTCTTCAACACCTCGTATCCGCAGGTGAAGCGGCGGGTGCGGCTGAGGCCCCTGAGGCTGCGGCCGTTCACGCCGGGGGTGATCGTGCACACCGAGCGCGGGCCGCGCCGGTTCACGGATCCGAGCCGCCGTCCGGGCGAGGCCCGGGACCTGCTGCCGGGGCGGCTCGCGTCGGGCCGCGACCTGCTCGCGCTCTCCGTCCTGTCGGCGCGGGACGCGCTGGCGCCGGCGTCCGTGCTGCGGCGCGGCACCGACGGGACCACGCGCGAGGCGCTGGCCGCGGCGGGCGTGTCGCCGCAGCTCGTGGAGACGTTCTTCCGGCCGTTTCTCTCCGGCGTGTTCCTGGAGGACCGGCTGGAGACCTCGGCGCGCTTCTTCCACCTGGTGTGGCGGAGCATGCTGCGCGGCACCCTGTGCCTCCCGGCCGAGGGGATCGGCGCCGTGCCCGCCCAGCTCGCCGCGCGGCTGCCGCCGGACGTGCCGCGCACCGGAACCGTGGTGTCCGCGCTGGGACCGGACGGCGTGGTCCTCGCGGACGGGCGCGAGGTGCGGTCCCGCGCGGTCGTCGTCGCCACCGGGCAGCGGGTCGCGGCGGAGCTGCTGCCGGGACTTCCCGTCCCGGACGGCCGGACCGTGACCACGCTGTACCACGCGGCCGACCGGCCTCCCCTGGACGAGCCCGTGCTGGTCGTCGACTCCGCGCGCAGGTTCCTCAACACCTGCGTCCTCACCGCCGTCCAGCCTGGGTTCGCCACCGACGGCCGGGCACTGGTGTCCACGTCGGTGCTCGGCTCTCCCGGACCGTCGGACACGGCAGCGGTGCTCGCGGCCCTGGGCGAGGTGTACGGCGCCGACACGGGCGACTGGGAGCCCGTCCACCGCGTCACGGTCCCTGACGCCCTGCCCGCGATGCCGGGCCCGATGCCGCTCTCCCGGTCCGTGCGGTGGACACCCGGCCGGTACGTGTGCGGGGACCACCGGGCGACCGCTTCGGTCCAGGGCGCGCTGGCCTCGGGCGCGCGGGCAGCCCGCGCGGTCCTGGACGACCTGCGGGCGGGCGCGGTCTGAGGGGCCGCCCCCTCGGGGGCACAAGCGGCGGCCCCGTGTCCTCTTGTTCTCCGGAGAACAAGAGGAC
>NZ_JBHJQI010000145.1:0-22217 GCF_042262805.1 Streptomyces sp. NPDC056361 | reverse complement strand
GCCGAACGGGGGGTCAGGCGACGGCGACGAGCGTGAGGTAGGCGATGCCGAGGACGCCCCGGTAGCCGTTCACCCAGGTGGAGCGCTGGCGGTCCACGCGCTCGCGGGTCTCCGCGGCGAGCGGGTGGTCGGGGTGGGCGGCGAGCCAGACCTCGGTGTCGTAGCGGTAGCCGGACTCGAACTCCTCCCACTCGTCGGCGCTCGCCGTCTCGATCCAGGCCGGCCGGAAGCCCGCCCCGATCGCGAGATCGACGAGCGCGCCGAGCGTGAAGTGGTCGTCCGCGCTCGCGCCGGGCCACATCCCGGCCAGTTCCGCCTCGGTGGGGGTGCGCTCCCAGAAGCCCTCGCCGAGCACGACCCGCCCGCCGGGGCGCACGAGGCGGCGCAGTTCGCGCAGGACGGCGGCGGGGTCGTACGGCAGCTCGGGGTCGCAGAGCGCCTGGCTCGACCCGAGACACAGGACGGCGTCGACGGGGCCCCGCTCGGTGCCGAGCGCCGACTCCTCCACGAAGGCCACCCGGTCGGCGAGCCCTCGCTCCTCGGCCAGGGCACGGCCGCGGGCCAGGTCCTCGGCGTTGATGTCGAGGCCGACTCCCTTGGCCCCGGGCGCCGCCTCGACGACGCGCAGCAGCAACTCGCCCCAGCCGCAGCCGATGTCGAGCACGTCGGCGGGGCCGGAGGCGGCCAGCCGCTCGATCATGCGGGTGGCGCGCTCCTCGGAGAGCGGCCCGTGGAAGGTGAGGCTGCCGAGGCGCGGAGGGAGGTCGGATTCTTTAGTGATCATGAAACGGAACGGTACGTCGTCCACCCCTCGCCGCCCAACCCATTTGCCGCAGGGAAAGGCGACCGGCCCCGCGAGCCCGGCGGGACGCACCTAGCCTGGAGGGGTGTACACCTCACGCGCGTCCCGCCACGTCGACGCCCCGCCCTCGGCCGTCTACCGTTCGCTGCTCGACCGTGACGCGGTCGCGCGGTGGCGGGTGCCGTACGGCATGACCTGCGAGGTCCACTCCTTCGACGTGCGCGAGGGAGGCGAGTTCCGGGTCTCGCTGCACTACGACACGATCGACGGCACCGGGAAGTCGGGGGCCCGCACGGACACGTACCACGGCCGCTTCGTGGAGCTGGTGCCGGACGAACGGGTCGTCGAGATCATCGAGTTCGAGTCCGAGGACCCCCGGCTGCACGGCGCGATGACCCTGACGACGACGCTGATCCCCGTCGGGGGCGGCACCGAGGTCAGGCTCGTGCACGAGGGGATCCCCGACGCCGTGCCCGCCGATCAGAACGAGACCGGCACGCGCATGGCCCTGGACCGCCTCGCCGCGGTGGCCGAGGGGCGCCCCGACCTGGGGAGGTGACCCCGATCCGGGAGGTGGCCCCGACCTGGGGAGGTGGCCCCCGATCTGGGGAGGTGACCCCCGACCCGAAGCGATGACCCCGATCCGGGGGATGGGCCCGCCCCCGGGGGATGACCCGACCCGGGAAGATGCCCTCCGGTCGACGGGGCGGCTCGGCCGCCGCGCGCCGTCGCTCAGCCGTTCTCCTTGGTGATCGCCTCGCGCACCGCGGGGACGATCTCGCGGCCCCAGCGGGCGAGGGCGTCGATGTCCTGCGCGCCGCCGCCCTCGGAGAAGAGGATGAAGCCGGAGGCGTCGTGGTCGAGGACGGCCCCGGTCAGCTCCTCGACCCACTGGTCCACGGAGCCGCCGATCCAGCGCCCGTCGTCGTCGCGCGTCGCGGTCAGGGGCCGCTCGGTGATCCGGCCGGGGAGGTTGTAGACCGTACGGATCTCCCGGGGGTCGCGGCCGACGGCGGCCGCCGCCTCGTCGATGACGGGGCGCGAGGTCCGGTACCGCTCGCTGAGCCAGTCGGCCGCGTGGCCGGGGAGCCAGCCGTCGGCGACCCGGCCGGTGGCGGCCAGGGACTTGCGGCCGTTGGAGCCGGTCCACACGGGCGGCGCGGCCACGGGTGAGGGCTCGACCCGGTTCACCTGGTAGTGGCGTCCCTGGTGGGTGACCGGCGCGCCGCCGCCGGACAGCTTCTTGATCAGGACGATCGCCTCCTCGAAGGCCTCCACGGCCTCGCCCGGAGACAGCTTCGGCACGCCCATGTCGGCGATCCGGTCCCACAGCCCGCCGGCGCCCATGCCGAGCACGACGCGGCCGCCGGTGAGCGCCGACAGCGTGGTCACCGTGCGGGCCAGCATCGGGGCGGGCCGGGTGGGCAGGTTGGTGACGTTGGCGAAGCCCGAGATCCGCCGCGTACCGCCGAGCAGGAATCCGAGGGTGGCGTACGCGTCGAGGCGCCCGCCGAGGTAGGGGTGGTCCGACAGCGAGAAGAGGTCGAGGCCGTCGCCGTCCCCCTGCTGGACCCTGCGCACCAGGTCGGGGCCGTCGTCGATCCCGCTGTGCGCGCCGAAGCCGAAGAGCACCTGTCGTCCGGTCATTGTCTCGCCCTTCCCCGTGAAGCCGCCGAAGCCGCCGAACTCGCCGAACTCGCCGAACTCGCATGCGAAGTTCGCACCACGAACGTTATTAGTTCGTGGTGCGAACCGCAAGCGGGATCAGGGCTTCGAGGGCGCGGCGGAACGCCGGCGCCGCACGCCCGGGACGCCTCAGACCGTCGCGCGCCCCAGTGCGGTCAGCGGGTCGTCGAGCACCGGCTGCCAGGCCAGTTCGGCGGCTCCGACGAGGCTGTTGTGGTCGAGTGTGCAGGGCAGGATCGGCACACCGCCGCTGCGGCCCCAGAGGCTGCGGTCGGCGACGACCGCGCGCAGCCGCTCCGGGTCGGCGTCGAGGAGCTCGCGGTGCAGGCCGCCGAGGATGATCCGGTCCGGGTTGAGGATGTTCACCAGTCCGGCGAGGCCGAGGCCGAGGCGGTCGATCAGCTCCCCGACGGCGACCCGGACACCCGCGTCGTCGCGGCTCGTCCGCAGCAGGTCGCGGGCCTGCTGGAGCAGGGAGACCTCGGGGCCCGGAGCCCGCCCGGCGACCGTGAGGAAGGCGAGCGGGTCGGTCTCGACGTCCAGGCAGCCCCGGCTGCCGCAGTGGCAGGGCCGCCCCTCCGGGTTGACCGTCAGGTGGCCGACCTCCAGGGCGAGGCCCGAGCTGCCCGTGTGGAGGCGGCCGTCGAGGACGAGCGCGCCGCCGACGCCCCGGTGGCCGGTGGCCACGCAGAGCAGGTCGCGGGCGCCCCGCCCGGCGCCGTGGCGGTGCTCGGCGAGGGCGGCGAGGTTCACGTCGTTCCCGGTGAAGGCGGGGCCTTCGATGCCGGCGGCGCGCACCCGTTCCGCGAAGATCTCCCGGACGGGCGCGCCGGCGGGCCAGGCGAGGTGGAGCGGGTTGAGGGCGGTGCCCTCGGGTTCGGCCACGGCCGACGGGGCGGCGAGCCCGGCGCCGACGCAGCGGCGGCCGCTCTCCCTGAGCAGGGCGGCTCCGGCGTCGACGACGGCACCGAGCACCTGGGCGGGGTCGGCGGACACCGTGACGCAGCCGGGGGCGGTGGCGACGATCGTGCCGCCGAGGCCGACGAGGGCGGCGCGGAAGCCGTCCGCGTGGACCTGGGCGGCGAGGGCGACGGGGCCGTTCTCGTCGACGGCGAGCCGGTGCGAGGGGCGGCCCTGTGAACCGGCGGCGGCCCCGGGGTTGGAGTCGACCCGGATGAGACCGAGGGCCTCCAGCTCGGCGGCGACGGCACCCGCCGTGGCCCGGGTGACGCCGAGCTCCGCGGTGAGGACGGCCCGCGTCGGCGCCCTGCCGGTGTGCACCAGCTCCAGCGCGGGGCCGAGCGCGTTGCGCCCCCTGTCCAGCCGTGTCCGGATCGTCGTCGCCTTGCCGTTCATGGGGGCGAGTCTCCCATGATCGGACCGCCGTGGGGCCCCGCACCCCATCACACCCCGGCCCGGACGCGGCAGGCGCAGTTGATTCCACGGGCCGCCGCCCCCTATCCTGAGTTTGTGCCGCTACTAAACAAAGTACGGACGGCCGTATCGGGGGGCCCCGGCGGAGACACCGCCACCGACTCCCTGTCCCGCCTCCGCTCCGCCCTGACCCTCTTCTTCGCCCTCGACGGCTTCCTGTTCGCCGGCTGGGTGGTCCGCATCCCCGCCGTCAAGCAGCAGACGGGCGCCACGGCCGGC
Source organism: Streptomyces sp. NPDC056361 (assembly GCF_042262805.1). Taxonomy (NCBI): domain Bacteria; kingdom Bacillati; phylum Actinomycetota; class Actinomycetes; order Kitasatosporales; family Streptomycetaceae; genus Streptomyces; species Streptomyces sp. NPDC056361. The sequence continues at coordinate 18,076 of NZ_JBHJQI010000145.1, read as the reverse complement.
GACCTCGGCCTCGCCCTGCTCGGCGTGTCCGCGGGCGCCGTGATCACCATGACGCTGACGGGCCGGCTCTGCCGCCGCTACGGCTCCCACCCCGTCACCGTCGCCACCGCCGTACTCCTCTCCCTCTCGGTCGCCCTCCCGGCGCTCACCCGGTCACCGCTCGCGCTCGGCCTCGTCCTGCTGGTCTTCGGCGCCGCGTACGGCGGGATCAACGTCGCCATGAACAGCGCGGCCGTGGACCTGGTGACCGCACTGCGCCGCCCCGTGATGCCGAGCTTCCACGCCGCCTTCAGCCTCGGCGGCATGCTCGGCGCCGGCATCGGCGGACTGCTCGCCGGCAGCCTCTCCCCCACCACCCACCTCCTCGGCCTCACCGTCGTCGGCCTGGCCCTCACCGCGGCCGCCGGGCCCGTACTCCTGCGCCACCCCTCACCGACGCTCCCCGAGACCCTCGCGGCGCCCACCGGCCCCGCCGCGGGAGGCACGCGCGCACGTGCCTCCCGCCGCACGGTCGTCGTCTTCGGCGTGATCGCGCTCTGCACGGCGTACGGAGAGGGGGCGCTCGCCGACTGGGGCGCCCTCCACCTCGAACAGGACCTCCACGCGCACCCGGGTGTGGCGGCCGCCGGCTACTCCGTCTTCGCCCTGACCATGACCGCCGGCCGACTCTCCGGCACCGCGCTGCTCGAACGCCTCGGCCAGACCCGCACCCTCGTGACCGGCGGGGCGACGGCCGCCGCCGGAATGCTCCTCGGCGCGCTCGCGCCGACCGTCTGGGCGACGCTCCTCGGCTTCGCGATCACCGGCCTCGGCCTCGCCAACATCTTCCCCGTCGCCGTGGCCCGCGCGGGCGCCCTCGCCGGCCCCGGCGGCGTCGCGACGGCCTCCACCCTCGGCTACGGCGGCATGCTGCTCGGTCCCCCCTCCATCGGCTTCCTCGCCGACTGGTTCTCCCTGCCGGTGGCGCTCACCACGGTCGCGGTACTCGCCGCCGGCGCCGCGGCGATGGGCTACTGGGCACGCAACGCGGGGGTCGACCGGGCGAGTTGAGCCGGAGGGATGGTGTCGGACCCCGCCGCGGACACCACCCCACCGAGGCGCTCGGAGCTGCCAGAATCCACCCCATGGACGCGATCACCGCACACACGATGAAGATCACGGAACACATCGACGCACTGGAGACCGCGGGCCTGGCCCTCGCGGACGCGGCGGCCGAGGCCGGACCCGACGCCGCCGTCCCGACCTGCCCGGAGTGGCGGATCCGGGACCTCCTCCGCCACACCACCATGGTGCACCGCTGGGCCACCGCGTTCGTCGCCGAGGGACACACCGCGTACCACCCGGACGGCGGCGAACCTGCCCTCGACGGCGACGAGTTGCTCGCCCACTACCGCGAGGGCCACGCGCTGCTCGTCGCCGCCCTCCGCGCGGCGCCGGAGACCCTGGAGTGCTGGACCTTCCTGCCCGCCCCCTCGCCGCTCGCCTTCTGGGCCCGCCGGCAGGCCCACGAGACGACCGTCCACCGCGCCGACGCCGAATCGGCCCTCGCGACCGGCCCCGGTCCAGTGGACTCGGCCCTCGCCGCCGACGGCATCGACGAGCTCCTGCGCGGCTTCCACGCCCGCGACCGCAGCCGGGTCCACACGCCCGAACCCCGCACCCTGCGCGTCCGCGCCACGGACACCGGCGACGTGTGGACCGTACGGCTGTCGGCGACGGAACCGCCCCGGACGGAGCGGAGCACCGAGACCGCCGGGACCGCGGCCCCTGCCGACACGGAACTGAGCGGCCCCGCCCACCGGCTGTACCTGGCCCTCTGGAACCGCCTTCCCGCCGACGCCGTGACGGTGACCGGGGATGCCGCCCTCGCCCGGCTGTGGCGGGAGACCTCGGGGATCGTTTGAAGCTGAGCCGGGCAGGCTCGCGGGGCCCGGGACGACCCTGACCCCGGTCCCGGCCACGGCCACCCACGGCCCACAGCCCACAGCCCACAGCCCACAGCCCACAGCCACGATCCTGGCCTCGACGCCGACGTACGGGGGTCAGCCCCTGTCGCGTACCGGGTCCGCGGACAGGCCGAGCGGGGCGAGGTCGGGCTCGACCCACCCGGTGCGGGCCTCGGCGGAGGCCAGCGTGCCGGATCGGTAGAACCGCGTCAGCAGGCGCTTGTCGAGCAAGCCCGCGTGGCGCGCGGCGAACGTCGCGAAGTCCGGCAGCTCGCCCTCGGCCTCGCACCGGGCCACCAGCTCCACCCACGCCCGGCTGACCGTGACGTGGTACTTCTGCGGCGCTCCCGCGTAGCGGGCCGTACGCCTGATGCCGTCGCTCACCAGGGCGACGGCGTCGGGCATGCCGACCCGTCGCACCGCCAGCCACGTCAGGTGGACGTGCTCGCGGTGACCGAAGGCGCCGGTCGCCGCCATCGCCTCGGCCATCAGCTCACGGAAGAGGGCCACCGCCTCGGGAGCGTCTGGACCGGCGGGGCTGTCGGTGCCCATGGGGTTGTCAGCGCCCGTGGCACTGTCGGGGCCCGTGGGACTGCCGGTGCCCGCAGCAGCTTCACGATCCGCAGCGCTTTCCCCGTCCGCGGGGCTTTCGTGGTCCGTCGTGCTCGTCGTGCTCACGCTCGTACCTCCGCGAGGGCGCGCAGGACGGTGTGGAAGCCCGTGACGGCCTCGGCGGGGAGCCCGCCGAGGGCACTGGCCTCCAGCTCGGCCAGAGTTCGGCGGATGGTGTCGGCGGCCAGGCGGCCGGATTCCGACAGCTCGACGAGCACGACACGGCGGTCGCCCGGGCGGGTGCCGCGCGTGATGTGGCCGCGGCGCTCCAGTCGGTCCAGGACGCTGGTCAGCGTGGTCGGGCGGGTACCGGCGGCGGCGCCGAGCTCGGAGACGGTGCGGCCGCGCCCGTCCGCCAGGATGGCGAGCGCGTTGGTCTCGGACGGCGTCAGGTCGAGGTCGACCAGTTCGGTGGCGAGGATCTGCAGGGTGGCGTGGGTGGCGCGCTGAAGCGCGAGCAACGCCGAGCCCTCGGAGAGTACGGAAGGCGCGGAAAGTACTGGGGACACAGAGGGCACAGAGGGCACAGAGGGCACAGAGGAAGAAGACACGAGATCGGAATATACGATTTCGTAGTAACCGGTCGCAACCGGCCGCCCTGCCGGGGCCGAGTCGCCGACGCCGCCCGGCTTCCGCGCTCAGCCCAGCCAGCCGGGCCGCACCAGACCCGACTCATAGGCCAGGACGACGAGTTGGGCGCGGTCGCGGGCGCCCAGCTTCACCATGGCCCGGCTGACGTGGGTCTTGGCGGTGAGGGGGCTGACGACCAGCCTGCGGGCGATCTCCTCGTTCGAGAGGCCGATGCCCACCAGGGCCATCACCTCCCGCTCGCGCTCGGTCAGCACACCGAGGGAGCTCGTGGCGGCCGGGGCCTTGGAACGGGCCGCGAACTCCTCGATCAGGCGGCGCGTCACGCCCGGTGAGAGGAGCGCGTCCCCGTGGACGACCGCGCGCACGGCCCGCAGCAGCTCCTCCGGTTCGGTGTCCTTGACGAGGAAGCCGGAGGCACCGGCGCGGATCGCCTCGAAGACGTACTCGTCGAGCTCGAAGGTGGTCAGCATGACGACCCGGACCCCGTCGAGCCCGGGATCGCCGGTGATGCGCCGGGTGGCCTCCAGGCCGTCGAGCCGCGGCATCCGGATGTCCATGAGGACCACATCCGGCCGCAGCGCACGCACCCGCTCCACCGCCTCCGCGCCGTCCGCCGCCTCCCCCGCCACCTCGATGTCCGGCTGGGCGTCGAGGAGCGCGCGGAACCCCGCCCTGACCAGGGACTGGTCGTCGGCGAGCAGCACACGGATCACGGGGGCGCTCGCGGGTTCTCCGCCCGTCACCGATTCTTCGCCGGGCGCGGGGTCGCCGGTCACGAGGTCTCCTCCGGGGGGAGCGGGAGTACGGCGTGGACGCGGTAGCCGCCGTCGGGCCTGACACCCGCCTCGATGGTGCCACCGAGGGCGGCGGCCCGCTCGCGCATGCCGGCGAGGCCGTTGCCGCTGCCGCCGGCCTCGGTGCCGGTGACGGGGCCGTCGTCGTCGACGCGCAGGTCCAGGCGCCGCGGGCCGCGGGCGATCTCGACCCGGGCGGTACGGGAGCCGGAGTGGCGCACCACGTTGGTGAGCGCCTCCTGCACGATCCGGAAGGCGGCGAGGTCTGCCCCGGGCGGCAGGTCCGTACCCGTGCCGCTCGTCGTCACGGTGACGGCCAGACCCGCGGCGGCGGCCTGCTCGACGAGCTCGGGCAGCCGGCCGAGACCGGGGGCGGGGGCACGGGGCGCGTCGCCGGGGGTACGGAGGGTGTCGAGGACCTGCCGCACCTCGCCGAGGGCCTCCTTGCTGGCCGCCTTGATGGTGGTGAGGGCCGTGCGGGCCTGTTCGGGGTCGGAGTCGAGGAGGGCGAGGCCGACCCCCGCCTGCACGTTGATCACGGAGATCGAGTGGGCGAGCACGTCGTGGAGCTCCCGGGCGATCCGCAGCCGCTCCTCCCCGGCGCGCCGCCGTTCGGCCGCAGCCCGTTCGGCCCGCTGCTGCGCCCACTGCTCGCGCCGGACCCGTACCAGCTCGGAGGCGGCGAGCACCGCGACGGCGAAGGCGGCCGCGGACAGCTCCTGCCCCCAGGGCGCGGGCCCGTCCCCGGCCGGCGGAAGCCATCGGTAGAGCCAGTGCGCGAGCAGCAGGTGACCGGCCCACAGCAGGCCGAGGGCCCACCAGGCGGCGGTCCGGTGCCCGTGGACCACGGCGGCGAAGCAGGCGACGGCCACCATGAGGAAGACCGGGCCGTACGGGTACCCCGCCGCGAGATACCCGAGGGTGACGGCCGCGACGCCGAACACCACCGGCACCGGCCTGCGGTGACGGAACAGCAGCGGCACCGCCCCGAACAGCAGCAGAACCCGCCCGAACGCGTCGAGCGCCTCCCGATCCGGCTGGTTCCGCGCGGCGAGCCCGGTCCCCACCATGGCCAGAGCGGCGACCAGCAGCGTCGACCTCCAGGGCAGACCCCGGCGGCCGCCCGCCCGGCCCCACCGCCCGAAGGGCCCCCCGCCACCGCTACCGCCCGTCCGCGCCTCGTCCTCCATACCGGCCACGCTAACCGCGCGCCGCGCGCGAGGACGTCAGCCCGGCGGGGTGGTCACACGTACTCCCGCCGGAGTAGACGAGGCCCGTCGCCGCCACCCTCTCCCCCGCCGGTCGCGCCGACCCCGTCAGCCCGGGCGGCCCGGGCCGGCCGGTTCCGCCAGCCCAGCCAGCCTCGCCGGCCTCGCCGGCCTCGCCGGCCCAGCCAGCCCCGCCGGCCCCGCCGGCCCCGCCGGCCCCGCCGGCCCCGCCGGCCCCGCCGGCCCAGGCGTACTCCGGCCAGCCCCTCCGGTCCTGCTAGCCCCGCCGACCCCTGCGCACTCCGGCTGGTCCTGCCGGCCCCGCCGCCACGTCAGGCCCGTCAGCCCCGTCATGGCGCCGGGCGCCCGGCGCGGGCGTCGGACCCGGCGGCTTCAGCCGCGGGGCAGCAGGCCCGCGTCCTGGCCCAGGCGGCGGGCGGCCGTGGCGAAGAACGTGTCGCGGTCCTCGACGACCCGGTTGAACTGGCCGAAGACCTCGAAGGAGACGAGGCCGAAGAGCTGTGCCCAGGCGGCGACGAGCGCGGCGGCCAGGGCCGGCGGGAGGTCGGGGGCGATGTCCGCGGAGATGCGCTCGGCCTCGGGCCGCAGCTCGTCGGGAAGCGGGGGGAGGGCGATGCCTTCGCCCTCGTGGGCGCGGCGGGTGATCTCGATGAGGACGAGGCCGACGCGTGCGGCGGGGGCGACGGTGTCCTGGGGGGCGGTGTAGCCGGGGACCGGGGAGCCGTAGATCAGGGCGTACTCGTGCGGGTGGGCGACGGCCCAGGCGCGGACGGCCCGGCAGACGGCGGTCCAGCGGGCGAGGGGGCGCTGGCCCGCGCTGTCGGCGTCGGCCTGCTCGGCGGCGGCGCCGACGGCGTCGTAGGCGTCCACGATCAGGGCGGTGAGCAGGTCGTCGCGGCTGGGGAAGTAGCGGTACAGCGCGGACGACACCATGCCGAGCTCGCGGGCGACGGCGCGCAGGGACAGTTTGGCGGCGCCCTCGGCGGCGAGCTGGGTGCGGGCCTCGTCCTTGATGGCGGCGGTGATCTCGATGCGGGCGCGGGCGCGGGCTCCTCGAACGGTGGTCATGGAGAGCAGTGTGCCACTTTCAGAGCGGTGCCACGAAATGAGAGCACCGCTCTTGCTTACGGGCGCCGATCCATGCACACTGATCTCAAGCGAGAGCAGTGCTCACACTTTGAACTCCCAGGAGGACCCGATGTCCGCTCAGCCGACTGACCCCAGCAACGCGAGCAACCCCACTGGCCCCACTGGACCCACCGGCCCCGCCAACCCCACCGGCCCCGCCGCGCACGTCATGAAGCCCGGCTGGTTCACCGTGAACGTCGTCAACCGCGCAGTCGCCTGGATGACCCGCCGCGGCATCAGCGTCTGGGGCTCCCGCGTGCTCGCCGTCCGCGGCCGCAAGAGCGGCGAATGGCGCCGCACCCCCGTCAACCTCCTGACGGTGGACGGCCAGCGGTACCTCGTGGCCCCCCGCGGCCACGTCCAGTGGACCCACAACATGCGGGCGGCCGGCGGCGGGCAGCTGCACCTCGGCAAGCACGTGCAGGAGTTCACCGCCGTCGAGGTGGCCGACGACGACAAGCCCGTGCTGCTCCGCGCCTACCTCAAGCGCTGGAAGGCCGAGGTCGGCGTCTTCTTCGGCGGCGTCGGCCCCGACTCCTCCACCGAGGAGCTGCGCGCCGCCGCGCCCAAGCACCCCGTCTTCCGCATCACGACGACGGGCCCCGTCACCCCGGCCGCGTGAACCGGCCGGAACGACGGAGCCCGTCCCCTTCCCCCGAGCACAACCCTCGGATTCCCCCGAGCACGACCCTCGGACCCCGAAGGTCACAGCCCCTCAGGAGCCCCCGTGTCCTCCGTCTCGGACGCCGTGCGCTCCCGCGGCGTGACTCCGCGGCCCGCCGGGCCGACACCGGACGACGTGTCCATGCGCCGGTCGAGGACCTCGAGGGCACGCCGGGCCAGGCCGTTCGAGCGGACCATGCCGCCGAGCGTGGCCGAGCCGCGGGTGATGTCGGCGAAGGCGTTCCAGGCCGGGCGCAGGCCGGTGAGCGTCGCGTGCAGCAGCCCCGGGCGCCGCTCGAAGACGGCGAGCATCCGGCGTCCGACCGCCATCTCGACGCCGAGGCCGGCCTTGATGGCGAAGGCGTAGTTGAGGGCCTGACGGCGGGCGTCGACCGCGTCGTTCGCCTCGGCGACCCGTACCGCCCACTCGCCCGCGAGACGTCCCGAGCGGAGCGCGTACGAGATGCCCTCGCGGGTCCAGGGCTCCAGGAGTCCGGCCGCGTCGCCGCAGACCAGGACCCGGCCGCGGGAGAGCGGCGAGTCGTCGGTGCGGCAGCGGGTCAGGTGGCCCGAGGAGACGGTGGGCTCGAAGCCGGCGAGGCCGAGCCGGGCGACGAAGTCCTCCATGTACCGCTTGGTGGCGGCGCCCTCGCCGCGCGCCGAGATGACGCCGACGGTCAGGGTGTCGCCCTTGGGGAAGACCCAGCCGTAACTGCCCGGCATCGGGCCCCAGTCGATGAGGACGCGGCCCTTCCAGTCCTCGGCGACGGACGGCGGCACGGGGATCTCCGCCTCCAGGCCCAGGTCGACCTGGCCGAGCTTCACCCCGACGTGCGCCCCTATCCGGCTGGCGCTGCCGTCGGCGCCGACGACCGCGCGCGCGAGAAGGGTCTCGCCGCCTGCCAGGACGACGGCGGCGGTCCGCCGGTCCGGCACGGACGGGCCGTGCTGCTCCACCCGGACCACCGTGGCACCGGTCCGCAGCTCGGCACCGGCCTTCTGCGCGTGCTCGACGAGCTGCGCGTCGAACTCGGGACGGTTGATGAGCCCGAAGAGCATCCGGCGCGAGCGGCGGGTGCGGGCGAAGCGTCCGTCCAGGGAGAAGGTGACGGCGTGCACCCGGTCCTGGAGGGGCAGTTCGAAGCCCGGCGGGAGGGAGTCGCGGGAGGGGCCGATGATGCCGCCGCCGCAGGTCTTGTAGCGGGGCAGCTCGGACTTCTCCAGGAGCAGCACCCGGCGCCCGGCCACCGCCGCCGCGTACGCGGCGGACGCGCCGGCCGGTCCGGCGCCGACGACGACCACGTCCCAGACGTCCGCGGCCTCGTCGTCCGTGTCGTCCGACGGCCCGTCATCCGTGACGCGCGCCGTGACCGGTGACGTGGCCACGTCCTCGTCCGGCACGGCGTCCGCGACGGTGCCGCCGTCCGCGACCGCGTCGCCGACCGCGCCCTCGGCGGCCTCCGCACCGGTGCCGTCGGGAGCCGCGCCCACGGGCTCGGTGTGCTCCGGACCGGCGTTGTCTCCGTGCTCGCTGCTCACGATGTGTTTCTGCTCCTGATCCGACCGGTGGTCTGCTCCTGACGCATCCTACGGCGCGGTAGCCAGGCCACCGAGCCGTAGGATCGACGGTGCGTTCGCCGTACCACGACCTACGCCGAACGCCGTCCCCTACCTCGTAACGTCGCACCCACCAGGAGCGTGCCCATGTCCACGAATCCGATCGCCGAGACCGTCCGGTCCCTGATGCCCACGGCCAAGGCCGAGCTGGCCGCTCTGGTGGCCTTCGAGTCCGTGGCGGACGAGGCCGTGGCCCCGCGCAGCGAGTGCGAGGCCGCGGCGAACTGGGTCGCGGACGCCCTGCGCGCCGAGGACTTCCAGGACGTGGCGCTGCTCGACACCCCCGACGGCTCGCAGTCCGTGTACGGCATCCTGCCCGGCCCGGCCGGCGCCCCGACCGTCCTCCTCTACGCGCACTACGACGTGCAGCCGAAGCTCGACGAGTCCGTCTGGCTCACCCCGCCGTTCGAGCTGACCGAGCGCGACGGACGCTGGTACGGGCGCGGCGCCGCCGACTGCAAGGGCGGCTTCATCATGCACCTGCTCGCGCTGCGCGCCCTGAAGGCGAACGGCGGCGTCCCGGTCACGGTCAAGGTGATCGTGGAGGGTTCGGAGGAGCAGGGCACCGGTGGTCTGGAGCGGTACGCGGAGCAGCACCCCGAACTGCTCACGGCCGACGCGATCGTGATCGGCGACGCGGGCAACTTCCGCGTGGGCCTGCCGACGGTGACGGCGACGCTGCGCGGCATGACGATGATCCGGGTGCAGGTCGACACCCTGGAGGGCAACCTGCACTCCGGTCAGTTCGGCGGCGCCGCCCCGGACGCGCTGGCCGCGCTGATCCGCGTCCTGGACTCGCTGCGCGCCGAGGACGGCTCGACCGTCGTCGACGGTCTGCCGGGCGACCAGGTGTGGGAGGGGCTGCAGTACCCGGAGGAGGACTTCCGCCAGGACGCCAAGGTCCTGTCGGGCGTGGACCTGCCGGGCGCCGGGACGATCGCCGACCGCATCTGGGCCCGTCCCGCGGTCACCGTCGTCGGCATCGACTGCCACCCGGTGGCGGGTGCGACCCCGTCGATCCCGAAGTCGGCCCGCGCCCAGCTGAGCCTGCGGGTGCCGCCGGGCCAGGACGCGGCCGAGGCGACGAAGCTGCTCTACGCCCACATCGAGAAGCACACGCCGTGGAACGCGCGGGTGTCCCTGGAGCAGGTCGGCCAGGGCCAGGCGTTCCAGGCGGACACGTCGAGCCCGGCGTACGCGTCGATGGCGGACGCGATGCGGATCGCGTACCCCGGTGAGGAGATGCAGACGGCGGGCATGGGCGGGTCGATCCCGCTGTGCAACACGCTGGCGTCGCTGTACCCGGAGTCGGAGATCCTGCTGATCGGCCTGAGCGAGCCGGAGGCGCAGATCCACGCGCCGAACGAGTCCGTGTCGCCGGAGGAGCTGGAGCGCCTCTCGGTGGCCGAGGCGCACTTCCTGGTCAACTACGCCCGCTCGAAGCAGGTCTGACACCCGTTCGGGTTCAGCGCTCGGCGAAGCTCGCCGAGAGCGTAGAGACGTACGGCGGACCTGCGCGCATGCGTAGGTTCGCCGTATGGCATCCATCGAGCTCACCCGCGTCTCCCCTCGGCTGCACCTCCTCGACTTCTCCATCGGCCAGGCCTACCTGTGGCAGGACGACGGGGAACTGACCCTGATCGACGCCGGCTGGGCCGGCACGGCGGACGGCACGGCCGCGGCGATACGGTCGGCCGGTCTCGACCCCGACCGGCTGCGCCGGATCGTGCTGACCCACTGCCACCGGGACCACGTGGGCTCGGCCCAGGAGCTGGCGGACCGGCACGGGGCGGAGATCCTCGCGCACCGGCTGGACGCGCCGGTCATCCGGGGCGAGGCCCCGGTCCCGGAGCCCGACGTCCTGGACTGGGAGCGTCCGCTGTTCGAGCACGGTCTGACCTCGCCGGAGGCGCCGCCGACCCGGGTCGACCGGGAGGTCGAGGACGGCGAGGAGCTCGGTTTCGGCGACGGCGCCGTGGTGGTGCACGCCCCGGGCCACACCCCCGGCTCGATCGCCGTCCATCTGCCGCGCCACGGCGTGCTGTTCACCGGGGACACGGTGGCCTCCGTGCCGGACGTGATGTTCGGCGTCCTCCACGTCGACCGCGCCCTCGCCCTGGACTCGATGCGGGCGCTCGCGAAGCTCGCCCCGTCCGTGCTGTGCTGCGGGCACGGGGCGCCGGTGACCACGGACACGGCGGACCGGTTCGCGGCGGCGGCTGCCGCGGCGGTGGCCCGGACCTAGGTCCGGTCCGGAAAGTCCCGCCTGGCTCTACTTTCCGGACAGGACCTGGGGGGGGGCGCGTTCACCCCACCGGGACGCCCGCCTCCAGGTTGAGGACGGTGCCGCGTTCGCGGGCGCGGAGGGCCCAGCGGAGGCGGCGGTAGCGGACGGGGGGCAGGAGGTCGGCGGCCTCCTCCTCGGTGACGAAGCGCCAGTCGCGGAGTTCGGCGCCGGGGAGGCGGAGGCGCGCGGTGTCGTCGCCGCGGAGGGTGCCGCCGTCGAAGAGGAGGCGCAGGCCGCCGTAGGCGGGGGGCTCGGGGCGTTCCCAGTCGACGAGCAGCAGCCGGGGGACGGCGTCGAGTTCGAGGCCGATCTCCTCGGCGACCTCCCGCATCCCGGCGCGGGCGGGCGGTTCGCCGGGTTCGACGACGCCGCCGGGGAACTCCCAGCCGGGCTTGTAGGTGGGGTCGACGAGCAGGAAGCGGTCCTGTTCGTCGAAGAGCAGGACTCCGGCCGCGAGGGTCTCGCCGGTCGGCTCCGGGGTCTGGACGATGCCGCAGGGGGCCGCGCGGCCGTCCAGGACCGCGTCGGCGACGGTCCGGGCGGCCTCGGCCACGGTGAGCGCCGAGGTGTCGACGGTGTACGCGTCGTCGGCGAGCCAGTCGAGGGCGGCCCGGTACGGCGGGAGGTGGGCGTGGCACCAGGCGCGGACGCGGGCGTCGGCCTCGGGGTCGTCGTGCTCGGTGCGGCCGTCGATCCGCTGCCGCAGGATCGTTTCCTCCGGGGCGAGCAGCACGTGCCGCACCTCGATGCGGCGGGCGGCCAGCCCGCCGAAGATCTCGTCGCGGTACTCCTGCCGGAGCAGGGTCATGGGGACGACCAGGACACCGCCGACCTCGGCGAGCAGGGCCGCCGCGGTGTCGACCACCAGGCGCCGCCAGATCGGCAGGTCCTGGAAGTCCTCGACCTCGGCGAGGCGCTTGGCCGGCAGCAGCCGGCCCATCGCCCCGCCGACGAGCTCGGGGTCGTACACATGGCTGTGCGGGATCAGATCGACCAGCTCACGCGCGGTGCTGGACTTCCCCGCGCCGAACGTACCGTTGATCCAGACGATCACGATTCCCCCCTCATCGTCGGTAGCCCCCTGTGGCTTGCCCCCAACACCCTGCCACGGAAACCACGAACACATGTCCGGGCACGGGCGTGACCGATCCGGGGCGACCGTCGTTGACACCGTCGAGCACGAGGGGGTGCGGAGATGAGTCGTACGGTTCTCGAACGTTTCCCGGCCGGCGGTCCGCGGGGCAGCTGGCCGGCGGAGGAGTTCGCCGGCGCGCGGCGGGACGAGGGGGTGCCGGCCCGGGTCGTGATGGACCTGGAGTCCGACACGTTCCTGGTGATCGTGGAACAGCGCACGCCGGAGCGCGTACGGGAGTGACGTCTCAGCCCGTACGGGAGTGGCGGCGGAGCCCGTATGGGGGTGACGCCGGAGCCCGTACGGGAGTGGCGGCGGAGCCCGTACGGGAGTGGCGGCGGAGCCCCAGGGCTCAGGACCAACCGGCGCCGGCAGGCCTCAGGAACCGCCGCCGGGGCCGGGTGCCGTCGCCCACGCTTCCCCGCCACGCGCGCGCGTGGCGGCCGCCGCGGCGCCGAGGAGGCCCGCGTCGGTGCCGGTGAGGGCGGGGACGACGGTGAGGTCGCGGACGAAGGAGAGCGTGGCGTAGTCGCCGAGGCTGCGGCGGAGCGGGGCGAAGAGGACCTCGCCGGCGCCCGCGACCCCGCCGCCGACGACCGCGATGTCGATCTCGACGAGGGCCGCGGTGGCCGCGATGCCGGCGGCGAGCGCCTGGGCCGCGCGGGCGAAGGAGGCGACGGCGATCGGGTCCCCGGCGTGGGCGGCGGCGGCCACCGCGGCGGCGGAGACGTCGCCGTCGGGTCCCGGCAGCCAGCCGTTCTCCAGGGCACGGCGGGCGAGGTGGGGGCCGCTGGCGATGCGTTCGACGCAGCCCCGCGCGCCGCAGGCGCAGGGGTCGCCGTCCAGGTCGACCGCGATGTGGCCGATGTGGCCGGCGTTCCCGGTGGGGCCCGGGTGGACCCGGCCGCCCAGGACGAGGCCGCCGCCGACGCCCGTGGAGACCACGAGGCAGAGGGCGTTGTCGTGGCCCCGGGCCGCCCCGACCCAGTGTTCGGCCGCCGTCATGGCGACGCCGTCGCCGACGAGGGTGACGGGCCGTCCGCCGGTGATCCCGCGGACCCGCTCGACGAGCGGGAAGTCGCGCCAGCCGGGCACGTTCACCGGACTCACGGTCCCCCGCGCGGCGTCGACCGGACCCGCGCTCCCGATGCCGACAGCCCCGGCCGACTCCCACAGCGGCGAGGCGGCGAGCCCTGCGAGCACCTCCGCGACCGCGCGCATCACCGTCTCGCCGTCCTCACGCGCGGGCGTGGGCCGCTGGGACCGGAGCACGACGCGGCCGGCGCCGTCGACCAGGGCACCGGCGATCTTGGTGCCGCCGATGTCGAGCGCGACGACGAGGCCCTCGGCGGGGTCGGTGTGCATGAAGGGGGATTCTCCAGTCGGCGGCCGGGAACGGGGAGCGGTTCCGCCCAGTCTCCCTTGGCGTGACAACGTTGTCCAGGGCCTATGCTCGACCCGAGGACCGCGCGCTGGGACCCGCCCCGCCAGGACCCGACACGACGGAGGAACCGCACACCGTGGCCGACATCGCCCGCCGCCCCGAGCCCCGCTACGGCAATCGGCCCACGATGAAGGACGTCGCCGCCCGCGCGGGGGTCGGCCTCAAGACGGTGTCCAGGGTGGTCAACGGCGAACCGGGGGTCACCCCCGACACCGAGCGCCGGGTGCGGGAGGCGATCGAGACACTCGGCTTCCGCCGCAACGACAGCGCGCGGGTGCTGCGCAAGGGCCGGACAGCGACGGTCGGGCTGGTCCTCGAAGACCTCGCCGACCCGTTCTACGGACCGCTCAGCCGGGCGGTCGAGGAGGTCGCGCGGGCGCACGGGGCCCTCCTCATCAACGGTTCGAGCGCCGAGGACCCGGAGCGCGAGCAGGAGTTGGCGCTCGCGCTGTGCGCCCGCCGGGTCGACGGGCTCATCGTCATCCCCGCCGGCGACGACCACCGGTACCTGGAGCCGGAGATCAGGGCGGGCGTGGCCACGGTCTTCGTCGACCGTCCGGCCGGCCTCATCGACGCCGACGCCGTCCTCTCCGACAGCTTCGGCGGCGCGCGCGACGGCGTGGCCCACCTCATCGCCCACGGCCACCGCCGGATCGGCTTCATCGGCGACCGGCCCCGCATCCACACCTCGGCCGAACGACTGCGCGGCTACCGCGCGGCGATGGACGACGCGGGTCTGCCGGTCCGGGAGGAGTGGGTGTCGCTCGGCTCCACCGACCCCCTGCGGGTGAACGCGGCGGTGCGGGAGCTGCTGGCCGCGCCGGAGCCGGTGACGGCGCTGTTCGCGGGCAACAACCGGGTCACCGTCACGGTGGTCCGCGCGCTCGCGGGACACCCGCGTCCGGTGGCCCTCGTCGGCTTCGACGACATCGAACTGGCCGACCTGCTCGGCGTGACGGTGGTCGCCCAGGACGCCGCCGCGCTGGGCCGCACGGCGGCGGAACGGCTCTTCCGCCGCCTCGACGGCGTCGACGAGGCACCGGAACGCGTCGTCCTCGGCACCACTCTCCTCGCCCGCGGCTCGGGCGAGACCCCGCCGCCGGCCGCCTGAGACACCGCCGTCCCGCGCGGCGGCCGGACCGCCGCCGCGCGACACCGGAGCACCGCCGCCCTCAGCAGACGCGCAGGCCCGCGACGGCGCCGCCGCCCGATCCTCCCGAGAGGTGGAGGACGCTGAGGTAGACGTTGGTGTTGCCGCTGTCGTCGTCGGTGCGGGCGAACCAGCGGCTGGTGCGGCCGCCGTACGACTCGGTGCGGTCGAGGTCGACCTGGCAGAAGAAGGTGTGCGGGCCGGCGCCGACGGTCCCCATCTCGCCGCCGTCGTAGCGGGTGGTCGTGGCGCTCCGGACGACCTGGCAGGTGGCGGAGGAGCCGGAGGCGACGCAGCCCGTGGCGGCGGGCGGCGGTGCCTCGGTGGTGGGCGCGGTCGTGGCGCCGCCGCCGGGGCCGCCGGCCGCGTCCGTGTCGCCCGTGGACTCGGGGCCGCCGCCGGGCTTGCCCGGGGCCGTCGTACCGCCCCCGGACGGGGTCCGCGTCCCCCCGCCGCCGGCCGCCGCGTCGCCGGAGGCCGCGCCCGGGTCGGAGCCGCCGGCGGCCGCGTCCGTGCCGGGCGTCGCTCCCGGGGCGGACGGTCCGCCGGAGCTCGTCCCCGCGGACGGCGTCGCGGTGCCGCTCGACTGCCCCGGAGACGGCGTGCCGCTGGTGCCCGGGTCGAGCACGCGCCCGGAGTCCCCGCCGGCCGCCGTGCCCTGCCCGCCGGCCGCCGAGGTGTCACCGGTCGCCCGGTCCCCGGTCCCGTGGTCCATGAGGGCGTACGTGATCCCGCCGCCGGCGAGCAGTACGGCGGCCACGGACGCGGCCACCAGCACCGTCCCCCGCCGCGGCTTCGCCCCCGCGCGCCGCGCGCCCCGCCGTCCCGCTCCGGGACCGCCGGAGGGCACGGTGACGGGCCCGGGTGCGGGCTCGGGTACGGGCACGGCCGGGCCGAACGCCCCGAGCGCGCCGACACCCGCCGGCGGGGTGGCTGCGGGGGCCGGGTACGGGTTCTGCGCGGCGGCGGCACCCGGATACGGCTCCACCGTGCTCGCACCGGGGTACGGCTCCGCGGGGCCCGTGTACGGATCGCCGAAGCCGGCGACCGGCGCGGCGGCCGCGGCCGCCTCCGTCTGCGGCTGTGCCTCCGGCTCCGGCTCCGGCCGTACGGGCTCCGCCTGCTCGGGCGCCGCGCCCGCCACGGCGCTCAGGAGCCGGGCGGCCTCGCGGGCCGTCGGGCGGGCGGCCGGGTCCTTGTCGAGGAGGCGGAGGAGGACCGGGGCGAGGGGTCCGGCGCGGTGGGGTTCCGGGAGGGGTTCGGTGACGATGGCCGCGAGCGTGGACCAGGTCGACGTGCGGCGGAAGGGCGAGCTGCCCTCGACCGCCGCGTACAGGGTGGCGCCGACGGCCCAGACGTCCGAGGCGGGGCCGGGGTCCTGCCCGCGGGCCCGCTCGGGGGCGAGGAAGTCGAGGGATCCGACGATCTCGCCGCTGCGGGTGAGGTGCGTCGCGGAGCCGTCGCCGGGGTCCTCCATGGTCGCGATGCCGAAGTCGGTGAGGACGATCCGCCCCGACCGGTCGAGGAGGATGTTGCCCGGCTTCACGTCCCGGTGCAGCACGCCGACGTCGTGCGCGGCGGCCAGCGCCTCCAGGACGCTGGCGCCGATCCTGGCGGCCTCGGCGGCGTCGACGGTGCCGCGCTCGCCGAGGACGTCGTCGAGGGAGGGCCCGTCGACGAGCTCCATGACGATGACGGGCCGGCCCTCGTGTTCGGTGACGTCGTGGACGGCGACCACTCCGGGGTGGCGGACCCGGGCGGCCGCGCGGGCCTCGCGGGTCATCCGCAGCTGCAGGTCGGCCAGTTCGGGCGCCGCCGCGTCGGTGTATGTACGGAGCTCCTTGACGGCCACCTCACGGCCGAGGACCTCGTCGACGGCCCTCCAGACGACTCCCATGCCTCCGCGCCCGAGTTGGCGCACGATTCTGTAGCGGCCGGCGAGCCGCCCGTTCTCCCCCGATGACACCGCTGCCCCGTTCCCCTGTCGAGCATGTGCGCGAGTGCGCGTGAACTCGTACAGAGTACGGGGCAGTTGGCTGGATCGTGACCCCTATCTGATCTTCGTCCCTACTCGGCTGAGGCGGTGAGGTCGCCGCGGCGGGGTGCGGCGAAGCGGTCGAGGGCCGCGCGGGTCATGCCGGTGAGGGCGTCGACCTCGGCCGTGTCGAGGGCGCCGCAGTCGATGCCGCGCAGCAGGTAGGAGCTGAGGGCCTTGGCGGTGGCGGGCTCGTCCATGACGTCGCCGCCCGCGTGGTTGGCGTAGGCGGAGAGGCGCTTGGCGGCGGCCTCGAAGCCCTCGCGGTAGAAGGCGAAGACGGCGGCGTAGCGGGTGGGGATGTGGCCGGGGTGCATGTCCCAGCCCTGGTAGTAGGCGCGGGAGAGGGCGCGGCGGGTGAGGCCGTAGTGCAGGCGCCAGGCCTCGTGGACGTGCTCGGTGGAGCCGACGGGGAGGACGTTGGTGGAGCCGTCGGAGACGCGTACGCCGGTGCCGGCGGCGGCGACCTGCATGATCGCCTTGGCGTGGTCGGCGGCCGGGTGGTCGCTGGCCTGGTAGGCGGCGGAGACGCCGAGGCAGGCGCTGTAGTCGAAGGTGCCGTAGTGCAGGCCGGTGGCGCGGCCCTCGGCGGCGCCGATCATGCGGGCGACGGCGGCGGTGCCGTCGGTGGCCAGGATGGACTGGCTGGTCTCGATCTGGATCTCGAAGCCGAGGCGGCCGGCGTCGAGGCCGTGGGCCTTCTCGAAGGCCTCCAGGAGGCGGACGAAGGCGGAGACCTGTTCGGGGTAGGTCACCTTGGGGAGGGTGAGGACGAGGCCGTCGGGGAGGCCGCCGTTCTCCAGGAGTCCGGTGAGGAAGACGTCGGTGGTGCGGATGCCCCGGTCGCGCACGGCGGACTCCATGCACTTCATCCGGATGCCCATGTACGGGGCGGCCGTGCCGTTCCGGTACGCCTCCGAGATCAGCCGGGCGGCCCGGGCGGCGTCCTGGTCCTCGTCCTGGCCGGCGTACCCGTCCTCGAAGTCGACCCGGAGGTCCTCGATCGGTTCGCGCTCCAGCTTGGCCCGTACGCGGCCGTAGACGTCCTCGGCGAGGTCGTCGGCGAGGCCGAGGACGGCGGCGAAGGAGTCGGCGTCGGGGGCGTGCTCGTCGAGGGCGGCGAGGGCCTGGTCGCCCCAGGAGCGGATGGTTCCGGCGTCGAAGGCGTTGCCGGGGACGTAGACGGTGTGGACGGGCTGGCGGGTGCCGGGGTCTCCCGGGTAGCGGCGGTCCAGCTCGACGTCCACCGCGGCGAGGGAGGCGCTGATGCCCTCGCTGACCGCGCCCGCGAGGCTCGTCGACACCTTCTCCTGCTGACCCATCCTGCATCCTCCTATTTTCCGCTTCACGGAATCAACAATCCGTATAGCGAAGTTAGTAGGCCGTCGGGACCTGAGTCAATGGTTGTCCGAAACGACCGGGGGCCGCACGGCGACAGATCGCCGTGC
>NZ_JBHJQI010000144.1:0-22279 GCF_042262805.1 Streptomyces sp. NPDC056361 | reverse complement strand
GACCCGGCCCTTCGCGCGGGTGACGGTCAGACGCGGTCGGCCGCGATCAGGACGTACTGGAACGAGCCGTCCTTGTACGACTCGATGAACGCCTCCTCGATGCCGGTGACCAGCGACGACGTGGCGCGCAGCTCCCAGTAGGGGAGGGTGTCGGGGGTCAGGTCGATGACGGCCTGCGGCACCAGGCGGTTGTCGGCCATCGCCTTCAGGTACTCACGGCGCGAGTGGATGTTGCACTCGAAGTGCGCGTTGATCTGGGAGACCCACTTCGACGGCTGGCCGTACTTCGGGTTCCAGCAGCCGGTGATGGTCACGTAGCGGCCGCCGACCTTGAGGAACCGGGAGTGCTCGGCGAACAGGTCGTCCAGGTCGACGTACATGCTCGACTCGTTGTTCCACGAGGCGGCGATGCTGCCCTTCTCGAACGGGGTGTCGAGCATGTTGCAGACCTGGGCGCGGACGTGGTCGTCGATGCCCAGCTCCTTCGCGCGCCGGTTGCCGAACTCGGCCTGCGTGGAGGAGAGGGTGACGCCCTCGACCTTGCAGCCGAAGCGCTGGTGGGCCATGACGCTCGAACCGCCGCGGCCGCAGCCGGCGTCGACGAGGGTGTCCTCGCTGCCGATCGGGCCGAGCTGGTCGAGGAGGACCTCGGCCTGGGCCGACTCGAGCCGGTGCAGCTCCGCGATCAGCTTCTTCTCGTACTCGCTGTCCTCGACGTCCCCGAGGGCGGCGTGGTCCACGGCACCGATGCCGTAGTGGTGGTGGTACAGCCCGTCGACGTCACCGAGGCGCAGGTTCACGGGCCTGGCCTCGGCGTTCCAGTAACGGGCGATGTCTCCCTGGTACGGCGTCGCCGGGTGGGGAACGAACGCGGAGGTGCCGTTGACGGTGGGGAGCGCGGTGTTGGTCACAGAAGAATCCGTTCTTACCAGAAATCGGGCAGGCTGTATCGGTAGGTGTTGGTCTGGTGCCAGTAGTGGTTGCCGTCGACCCACACGGCCACGCCCCGCAGGAAGCGGAGCACGCTCGGGACGGGACAGGCGGCGGCCAGCTCGGCGGAGGCCGCCTCGAAGTCGCGCATGAGGTCGTTGTGGACCTCGACCGCCTTCAGATAGGCGTCCTTCTCCGAGAGGGACTCGCGCTCGGCGAGCACCACGGGCAGGTTCATGTGCCGGCCGGGGCCGGCGAGTTCCTTGGTGTACGAGTACAGGTCGTTGACGATCGTGCTGGCGTTGCCGGCCAGCGCCAGGACCCGCTGCATGCCCGGCTGGGCGTGCAGGTCGGCGGGCAGTTCGTAGCCGCCGACGGTGTCGGTGATGGTGGGACAGGGGCGGAAGTTGTTGAACTGGCGCATCACCAGGTACTCCCACACCTCCGGCACGTGGTTCGTCTCCGTCCACGCCGCCTCGGCGAGGTAGCCCATGTGCAGCCGGGCCATGTCGTGCCGGAAGCGGTCCGCCTGGGAGGGCGTCGCCTGCGCGGCGAAGTACTCCATGGCGGACCGGTAGGCCCGCCGGGGCGCGTCCGCGTGGAGCGACTCCGCCCAGTGCGGCTGGTACTCACCCGTCGAGTGGAGCGGGTCGAGCGCGGTGTGCGCGAGCAGGAGCCGGCCGCCCAGACCGACGGGCGAGCCGCCGTGGTCCTCGCAGTAGCAGTCGTCGACCGCGTTCTCGGCGACCATCAGCCGGGTGGCGATCATGAGGTGCTCGACGGTCGGGGCGTCCGGGTGGCAGGCGACCATGTAGCGCCCGACGGAGAAGCCGTCGAACTCGCCCTCCCAGTCGTCGGGGAACAGCTGGACCTCGTCCACCGCCCAGGACTTGATGCGGAGGCTGACCTCGTCCACCCGTACGGGGTCGGGCTCCGGCACCGGGTGGTAGTAGAGGCCCGGGATGATCAGGGCGTCCGCGGGCGGCCCCGGGGGCGCCGCCGGAGGTTCCGCACGCGGGACCAGGGACAGCCCCGCCGTGCCCAGGCCGCGGGGACCGCCCAGGACCCGGCCCAGGTCGGGTCGGGGCGGGGCGGCCACGGCGGTGGCCCCGGGCCCTCCGGCGGGGTCGACCGCGGGGTCGACCGCGGGGTCGACCGCGGGGGTGCCGGTCGGGACGTCGGCGGGAGCGGCCTGCGCTCCGACGAGGCCGTGCGCCGCCGCGTCGGCGAGGACGCGTGCGGCGAACTGCGCCGCCGCGGAGGGCAGGCTTGACTGCAGAGGGGAAAGCCCGGCGTCGGGCATCCGTGGCTCCTTGGAGAGGTGGGTGGGCCGTCCCGTACTCCGGGCGCGACGGCCCGGCCCGGAGGGTTCCGGGAGGCGGTCGTGCTCGGGGGAGGCCCCCGGGCATGCCCTGGGGCGTGCCCGGCGGATCAGGGTGGGGCGCGGGGGCGGCGCGGGGGCTCCCCCGGCCCGTCGGGGCCGAGGGGGCGCGTCGCGGGGCGCCGGGGCGCCTCGACGGCGGAGCCGCCGGGGCGTTGGGGCATCGCGGCGGGCTGCCGTGCCGGTGGCCGCGCGCCCGGCCCGCGGTCCGCCGGGTGCGGCTAGTCGCGCCGGCGGGCGATCTGCACGTTCTCCAGCACGCCGAGCGCGTTGGGCACCAGGATCGCGGCGGAGTAGTACGTGGTGACGAGGTACGACATGATCGCCTGCTCGCTGATCCCCATGAAGCGCACCGAGAGGCCCGGCTCGTACTCCTCCGGCAGGCCGGTCTGGCGGAGTCCGACGACGCCCTGGTTGTCCTCGCCGAGGCGCATGGCGAGGATCGAGCTGGTGTTCTCCTTGCTGATGGGGATCTTGTTGCAGGGGAGGATCGGGACCCCGCGCCAGGCCGGGACCCGCTGCCCGTGGAGTTCGACGGTGTCCGGGTAGAGGCCGGCGGCGTTCCACTCGCGGCCGATCGCCGCGATCGTCCGGGGGTGGGCCAGGAAGAGCTTGGTGCTGCGGCGGCGGCAGAGCAGCTCGTCGAGGTCGTCCGGGGTGGGCGGGCCGGAGTGCGGCTGGATCCGCTGCTTGAAGTCGGCGTTGGCGAGGAGGCCGAACTCCGGGTTGTTGATGAGCTCGTGCTCCTGGCGCTCGCGCAGCGCCTCGATGGTCAGGCGGAGCTGCTCCTCCGTCTGGTTCATCGGTCCGTTGTAGAGGTCGGCGACCCGGGTGTGGACCTTGAGGACGGTCTGGGCGACGGAGAGTTCGTACTCGCGCGGCTTGAGCTCGTAGTCGACGAAGGCGCCGGGCAGGGCGACCTCGCCGACGTGACCGGCCGACATCGCGATCTCGGCCTCGCCGTGCTTGTTCTGCCGCTGCTGGGGCAGGGTGCCGAACTCCTGGATGTGCGCGCCGAGTCCGGGTGCCTGGCCGACGACGGAGGCGAAGTCGGCGCGGGACAGGGTGAGGAGGGTGCCGGACGTCTCGGCGGTGGCCGTGTAGTCCCACCTGGCGTCGGCGTCCAGGAGGGCGTTCTCGCCGAACCTGTCGCCGTCGGCGAGCACGGAGACGGCGACCTCGTCGCCGTACTTGCCGACCGACGTCTGGCTGATCCGGCCGTGGGCGATCATGTGGATCTGCTCGGCGGGGGTGCCGCGCTCGACCAGTACCTCGCCGGCGCGGAAGTCGCGCTGGACGCAGCGGTCGGCGAGGGCGGCGAGCACCGCGTCGTCCTCGAAGCCGCGCAGCAGGGCGAGTTCGCCGAGTTCGTGGGGGATCACGCGGACGCGGCTGCCGTCCTGGACGAACTCGATGCGCCCGTCGCCGACGGTGTAGCTCAGTCGGCGGTTCACCCGGTAGGCGCCGCCCTTGGTCTCCACCCACGGGAGCATCCGCAGCAGCCAGCGGGAGCTGATCTCCTGCATCTGCGGGGCGGACTTGGTGGTGGTGGCGAGGTTGCGGGCGGCCGCGGTGCTCAGGCTGGACTGCCGGGGCGGCTCCACCTGGACTTCCGGGCCGGTCTCAACGGTCATGGGGGCGGGCTCTCCTTCGGGTGCGGACGGGTCGGCGTATGCGTGCCAACCGGTGGAAGAGGAATGAAAGGGGGTCAATCTCTGGGAATTCGTCCAGATCCCGGGGAACAGTAACGGCCGGTAAGCCCAGCTCGCCCCGAGAGCCCGAAGGCATTACCTCGATGCAGTGATCTTGCTTCGTCCGTGGTTTATCCGGGCGACCAGCGACATTCGAGCCACCTGGCCGGGCGCACCCCCGGCGCAAACGGCGGCCTCCCGGGCCCCGTTCCGGTGGATTGGCCGAACTCCGCGTAGACCGGATAGGTGCCTGAGGCATGTAGTGGAGGACGGCAACCACGTCAGAGCCATCGATGCGCGCCAGTGAGGCCCCCATGCCCGAAGCCGTGACGTTCCCTCAGGACCGGACCTGCCCCTACCACCCGCCCGCCGACTACCCCCGCGTCCCCGACGGGCCACCGCTGTCGCGGGCGACCCTCTGGGACGGGCGGGCGGTGTGGTTCGTCACCGGACACACCGCCGCCCGGGCGCTCCTCGCCGACCCGCGGCTGTCCACCGACTCCACCCGGGACGACTTCCCGCTGCCGACCGAGCGGGCCGCGGCCCTGCGCCGGCGCCGCCGCCCGGCCCTGCTCGGCTGGGACGACCCCGAGCACAACGCCCAGCGCAGGATGCTGATCCCGAGCTTCACCCTCAAACGCGCCGAGGGCCTGCGGCCCCGCATCCAGCAGACCGTGGACCGGCTGCTGGACGCGGTGGAGGCCCAGGGGCCGCCGGCCGAGCTGGTCGGCTCGTTCGCGCTCCCGGTGCCGTCGATCGTCATCTGCGACCTGCTCGGCGTGCCGTACGCGGACCACGAATTCTTCGAGGAGCAGTCACGGCGGCTGCTGCGCGGCCCGACCGGCGCGGACACCGAGGCCGCGCTCGCCCGCCTGGAGGGCTACCTCGGCGACCTGATCGACCGCAAGCGGCGGAATCCGGGCGAGGGCGTCCTCGACGACCTCGTGGCACGCGGGTCGGCGGCGGACGGCCCCACGCGGCAGGAACTGGTGGAACTCGCCACCATCCTGCTGGTCGCCGGACACGAGACCACCGCCAACATGATCTCCCTCGGCACGTACACGCTGCTGCGCCACCCCGAGCGGCTCGCCGAACTCCGGGCGGATCCCGGGCTCGTTCCCGCCGCCGTCGAGGAGCTCCTCAGGTTCCTGTCGATCGCGGACGGACTCCTCCGGGTCGCGCGCGAGGACGTGGAGGTCGCCGGGACCGTGATCCGGGCGGGCGAGGGCGTGGTGTTCCCGACCTCCGTCATCAACCGGGACACCGGCGCCTATCCGGATCCGGACACCCTCGACTGGGAGCGCCCGGCCCGCCATCACGTCGCGTTCGGTTTCGGCGTCCACCAGTGCCTCGGGCAGAACCTCGCCCGCGCCGAGCTGGAGATCGCCCTCGGGACCCTGCTGCGCCGACTGCCGGGCCTGCGGCTGGCGGTGCCGGCCGAGGAGATCCCCTTCAAGCCCGGGGACACGATCCAGGGGATGCTCGAACTCCCCGTCACCTGGTGAGAGGAGCACCGCGATGCGTGTCACGGTCGACCACGGCGTCTGCATCGGCGCCGGGCAGTGCGCCCTGACCTCCCCGGACGTCTTCACCCAGGACGACGACGGGTTCGGCACCGTCCTGCCGGGCCGGGAGGACGGGGGCGGCGGGGCGCTGGTGCGGGTGGCCGCCCGGGCCTGCCCCGTGGGGGCGATCACGGTGCACGAGACCGCCGGACGGCCCCGTACGACCGGATAGCCCGGACAAGACGGCGGACCGGCAGCGTGCCGTGGCGCACGGTGCCGGTCCGGGGGCGTCGTCCGGAGGGACGGTCGGTCAGGCGGAGACCTCGGGGAGCAGCCCGGTGGCGGGCGCGGCCAGGTCGGTGAGCTGGTGGATCTGGTTCAGGTCGTGCACTCGGTTGAGTCCGCCCAGCTGTTCGGCGATGCCGGGGAAGCGGTCGCGGGACTCCTCGGGGATGCCGGTCGTGGTGAGGGAGTCGAGCTCGGTGACCGGGTTGATCGGCGGGCCGAGCGGGCCGGTGGCGGCGACGGCGGTGGTGGCGGCCCCGCCGAGGCACGAGAAGGCGGCGGCGACGGCCAGGACGGAGGAGATGCGTCGGGTTGAGATCACACCCACACAACGGGCCGGCGGGCGCCTGGACACGGTCCCGTCCCGCTCGCACCGGCCGAACGGGGGTCCCACGGAAAACCCCGGCCGCGTGGACCGGGGTGCCGTGGAGGGGCGAGGAAGGCGAAGAGGCTATTCGTGGAGTGTGAGAAGGAAGCCTCTTCATGGCCTCGCCCGGGACGACCGTAGCACTCAGGACGGGATCAGGTCGCGCAGGTTTTCGGGGGTGAGGACGCGGGCGCCGGCGGGGAGGCCTGCGGGGCGCTCCAGGCCGATGTACGTCACGGGGCCGTCGCCCCAGGGGGCCGCGGTCCCGCCGTCCCACAGGGTCGTGGTGGTCGCGGCGTCCGCCAGCAGCTCCGTGAGGTGGCGGACCGTCAGCGGGGTGCGGGCGAGGAGGCCGCGGAGCAGGACGGCGACCGACACCCGGTTCTCCTCGACGCGGTTCGCCGACGGCTGGCCCCGGAGGTACAGGTGCAGCCAGCGCGCGTGCCAGCGGCCGTCGTCGTCGCGCTGGAAGGCGAGCGGCAGCGCGACCCGGCCGGGGCCGCGCAGGTCCGACTTCATGCGGACGGTACGGGGTTCGAAGGGTCGGCCGGCCTGCTCGGCGTCGCGCAGCATGTAGCCGAAGAACGACTCCTCGACCTCCTCGAAGCCCTCCCCGGAGTAGATGTCGACCTGCGGGACGAGGAACGTGCCGCGTACGGCTCCGAGCCGCAGGTTGATGAACTCGGAGGCGCCGTCGGGCGCGTTGGTGATGTCGCCGGAGTGCTCGCCCTCCAGGGCGGTGAGCGCGGTGTACGAGAGCCAGGTGACGGTCTCGTAGTCGGCGTCCAGGATGAGCGCGGACAGGTCGTAGTCGGTGGTGCGGCGGGTCTGCTTCCAGTACGTGAAGAAGCGCAGCAGGTCGCCTTCGACGGGCGAGACGGAGCCGCGCGGCAGGACGCCGAGGCCCGCCGCGGTCGCCCGGCCGCTGAGCGGGAGCGCGACGTCGAGGACGGCCGGGTCGACGACGAGGTGCCCCGGGGCGGGCAGCCTGCGGCGCGTCTCGTCGTCCAGGAGCGTCAGCAGCCGGTCGCGTACGGCCTCCGGCAGCGGGGGCCGGGTGTCGGCGGTGACCCAGGCGCCGCCGTTCCCGTTGACGAACACCCGCTGCCTGCCGCCCTGGTCCGCGCGGTTCTGGACGTGTTCGCGGAGGGACAGCACGACACGGCCGGCGACCTGCGGCGCGACCCGCTCGGCGGCGGCCAGGACGGCCTCGCGCTGCTCGGGCCCGTCCGCCGTGCGCAGCAGCCGGTCGAGGGCGCGGAACAGCCGGCCCGGCGCGGCGGTCAGCAGCTCCGCCGCTCCGGTGACGTCGTTCCGGCCGAGGCGCTCCTCGACGAGGCTGTCGAAGGACCGCGCCTCCCGCTCGCCGCGGGCGACGGCGAAGACCTCGGCGGCGTGCGGCCACCGCGGGTGCTCGTGGGGGTGCAGCCGCTCGCCGAGGCGCTTCCACGGCTCGCGGTGCGCGGTGACGTCGGCGAGCTTGGCGGGGGCGGCGGCGACGACAGCGTCGAGGCCCGCGAGGAGGGCGCGCCGGACCGGTCGGGGCAGGGTGCGGAACCGGGTGGGCTCCCGCAGGGTGACGTCGCCGCCGGAGAGCGCGCAGGCGAGCCGGAGGACGTCGGTGACGGTGTCGAGGAGGAGGTCGGCGCCCGCGGCGAGTCGGGCCCGGTTGACGACGGCGCGGCTCTCGCGGACCGGGATCGTCTCGGGCTGGGGGCCGTCGACGCAGTGCCCGGCGAGCACGGCGAGGTCCTTCAGGTCGTCCTCGCCGAGCGGCGTCGCACTTCCGGCCAGGGCCTGGTAGAGGGCGGTGACCTCGTCGTCCGGGGCGCCGGCGAGGTGCAGGACCGTGACGCGGTCGCCGGCGGCGGCGATCAGCTCGTCGTGCGCGGCGAGCAGGTCGGCGTAGGTGTGGCGGTAGTCGCCGTAGGCGGGCAGGGTCAGCAGGTCGAGGACGCCGGTGCCGAGCTGTTCCAGGACGGTGGCCCGGGACTTCTCGTCGCCGAGCGCGTCGACGACGCACTCCCTCCAGAAGTCGAAGGTGTCGGGCACGTTGGCGGGGAAGTCCACGAAGTAGACGTTGTGCCGCACGTGGTCGCCGACGATCTCGCGGACGGTGTCCAGCGTCCGGGCTGCGAGGGCGACGACCGTCTCCGGCGCCCGCCCGGACAGCTCTTCGAGGAGTTCGGCGGACAGCTTGAACCCCACCGACATCAGCGCGGCGTCGAACCGGCGGGCCGCGACGGCTCCGTCGCCGGCTCCGTCCCGGGTGACCGCGGTCGGGACGGGGAGGCGGAGGGTGTGCCGGACGACCAGACGTTCGAGAGCGTGGACCATCCCGGCATGCTGCCAGTGGCGTACGGAGCCGCGCATGCGGATTTCGGGCCGGGGCGCGGGCGTGCGGGTCAGGGCGCGGGCGTGCGGGCCGGGGGGAGGCCGGAGTCGATGACGTGCTCGGCCAGTTCGCGGGCGGCGGGGGCGGGGCGGATGTCGGGGCGGGTGGCGCCCGCGGCGAGGAGGCCGTCGACGAGGAGGAGGAGCTGGTCGGCGGCGAAGCCGGGGCGTGCGTGGCCGAGGGCGACGAGTTCGTCGGCGAGGAGCCCGTGGACGGTGCGCCGGTAGGCGCGGGTGACGTCGTGGGCGGGGTGGGCCGGGTCGGTCAGGGCGAGGTCGGCGGCGAGGTAGCGGCAGCCGTGGAAGTCGGGGGCGGACGCGATGACGCCGAGGCGGTCGACGACGGCGAGGAGCCGGGCGCGGGGGTCGTCGCCGGCGGCGGCCATCGTCGTGCGGTACTGCTCCTCGTCCTCGGCGGTGCTGCGCCGGAGCGTTTCGGCGATCAGTCCGTCCTTGCCGCCGAAGTGCTCGTACAGCGAACGGCGGGCGACGTTCGCTGACTTGAGCAGCGCGTCCACGCCGACGCCGACGCCCTGGGTGTACGTGAGCTCCTGGGCGGCGCGCAGCAGCCGTTCGCGGGGGCCCGGCTTGGCGGTGGTGGTCATGGGTCGAGTCTGCCACCCCTTGACGTAGTAGATCAACCGGTCTATCTATGGAGTCAGGAGACCGAACGGTCTATCTCTTCCGGGCCCGTCCGAGCCCGCTCCGAGGGAGGCGTCATGTCCGTCCGCAGCACCGCCGAGGTCATCGACCGGTTCAACCGCGCTTTCACCGGCCACGAGCCCGGCCTCCTCGCCGACCTGATCGCCGACGACTGCGTCATGGAGAGCGTCCAGCCCGCCCCCGTCGGGGAACGCGTCGTGGGCCGCGAGGCCTGTACGGCCTGGTGGGCCGCGCTCGCCGGGGACCGCACGTCGCTGTTCACGCCCCAGGAGGTGATCGTCGCGGGCGACCGCGCCACCACCCTGTGGACCTACCGCTTCGGCGACGGCCCGGACCAGTGGGTCCGCGGCGTCAACGTCATGCGCGTCGCCGACGGCCGCGTCACCGAGGCCCTCGGCTTCAGCAAGACCGCCGGCGAGGTCCCGCTCGCGTCCGAGCCCGCCACGGCCTGACGCACCCGTTCCCCCGCCCACCCTTCCCGTTCCCACCTCACGAAAGGCCCTCCCCCGATGCGGAGTTACCACCTGTCGCACAGCGGGGCCGGACTGGCCGGCCTCTCCGTCCGCACGCACGACGCCCCCGTCCCCGGACCCGGGCAGGTACTGGTGGCGGTGCGCGCGACCTCGCTCGGCTACCGCGAACTGATGGTGCTCGACGGCAGTTACGTCCTGCCGGTGAAGCCGGACGTGGTCCCCCTCTCCGACGGGGCGGGCGAGGTGGTCGCCCTCGGGCCCGGCGTCGAGGGGGTGGGCGTCGGCGACCGCGTGACGGCCACGCTGTTCCCGTCCTGGCAGGACGGCCCGTTCGCCGCCGAGCACCTCGCGCAGCGCGGCGGCTCCCTCGACGGCATGCTCACCGAACTCGCCGTGGTCGAAGCGGAGTCGCTCGTCCCCGTACCCGCGCACCTTTCGTACGAGGAGGCCGCGACGCTGCCGTGCGTGGCGGTCACCGCCTGGAACGCGCTCACCGGCGACGCGGCGGGCGTCCGCCCCGGCGACACGGTCGTCGTGCAGGGCTCCGGAGGCGTCTCCCTGTTCGCGCTCCTCTTCGCCAAGACGCTCGGCGCCCGGGTGATCGCCACCACCGGCGGCCCCGGCAAGGTCGAACGACTGCGGGAGCTCGGCGCCGACGAGGTCATCGACTACCGGGCCGTCCCCGACTGGGCCGCCGAGGTCCGCGGGCTCACCGGCGGCAGGGGCGCCGACCGCGTCGTCGACGTCGCCGGGCTCCTCCACGACTCCGTCCGCGCCGTCGCCCTCGCCGGCACCGTCGCGTGCGTCGGCTTCGTCGGCCGGACCGCCCCGCCGCTCGACCCCCGCGCCCTCTTCGCCTCCGGCGCCACGATCCGCGCGGTCGCCGTCGGCAGCCGCGCCCAGTTCACCGCCATGAACGAGGTGATCGCGAAGCACGGCCTGCGGCCCGTCGTCGACCGGGTGTTCCCCTTCGAGGAGGCACCGGAGGCGTACGCGTACTACGCCGCCGGCACGTCCTTCGGGAAGGTCGTCATCCAGGGGGCCCGTGACGGGGCCGGGGTCCGCTGAGGACACCGGCCCGGCCCGGACGGGTCAGCCGAAGTCGGGGATGGGGTGGTCGGGGGCGAGGGCGGCGGCGATGCGCTGGGCAATCGTGTGGGCGCTGTGCCCGCTCGCGGCGGCGGGGCCGTTCGTCGTCGAGACCGCGATGGCCAGGCGCTCGGACGGGAGGTACGCCTGGGAGGCGGAGTAGCCGAAGAACAGCGGGTGCTGGGAGACCCAGTCACCGAGGACGAGCAGTCCCATGCCGTAGTGGGTGGCCTCGGTCTGTGCGAGGCAGACGGTCGCGGGACACGTACGGGTGGGGTGGCCGAGGCCGACCGTTCCCGGGTTCAGCAGTTCCCGGTAGCCCTCCGGGGAGAGCAGCCGGCCCGAGCCGATGCCGCCGGCCGAGCGGGCCAGGTCGCAGATGTCGGTGGTCTGCACGGCGCCGGGGGCGGTGGTCCACGAGGGGTTCCAGAAGGTGGACTCCTCGTACGTGCCCCGGTCGGCGGTGAAGGCGTGCAGGGCGGGTTCGGGGATGTCGGGGGTGAAGCCGTTGCGGGTCTCGCGCAGCCCGAGCGGGCGCAGGACCTCTTCCTTCAGGAGGACGTCGAGCCGGGTCCCCGTGATCTTCTCCAGGGCGGCGCCGAGGAGGACGAAGTTGGCGTGCGAGTAGCTCCAGTTGGTGCCCGGCTCGTACCACCGGTCCTCGGCGGTGGAGAGGGCCACGAGCTCCTTCGGCGTCCAGTGGCGGTAGGGGTCGGCGACGACGGCCTGCTGGAACGCGGGGAGGCGGACGTAGTCGACGAGGCCGGTGGTGGAGGCGGCGAGCATGCGCAGGGTGATCCGCTCGCCGTCCGCCAGGTCGGGCAGCCAGCGGGCGACCGGGTCGTCGAGGCCCACCTTGCCCTGGTCGACCAGGCGCAGGAGCGCGGTGCCCATGTAGCTGATCGCCACGTTGCCGTTGCGGAAGTGCATGGCGGGGGTGGCCGGCACCCCGGTCATCGACTCGCCGAGCGCGCCGGTGACGACCTCGCGGCCGTCGACGGTGACCCGCACGATGACCGACTTCAGGCCCATCTCCGCCTTGGCCCGCCCGGCGATCCGCAGGACGTCGCGGGCCGGGCCGCGATCGGGCGCGGAGGAGGCGGCGCAGGGCCGCTGGTGGCCCGCTCCGGCCGGCGGCGTGCCGGCGGCCTCCACCGGGGCGACGAGGACGCCGAGGGAGAGGAGCGCGGTGAGCGCGGCGACGCGCGTCCGGGGCGAGGTACGGGCTGGACTCATGGCCGGAGTATCGGCCGGGCGCTCCCGCACGGAGGGCGGGTCCCCGCCGACCCGCGCGAACATCACCCGTCAGGCCCGTACCGCCCGCTCGACGAGCACACACGGTGAGCCCGCACCGCGAGTAGGCACGGCACGGCACGGCGTGGCACGGCACGGCGTGGCACGGCACGGCACGGCGTGGCACGGCACGGCACGTGAACAGGCGCCGCATTTTCCGATCATCTGTTCCTACGTCAAAAAGCAACCCCCGCGTCCTTGTTGCCGTCCTCCGGTGACGAGAAGGGCACGAGGGGAGCGGGGGGGCGCCGGGGAGACCGGGGCCCGCAGGCAGGTGGAAGCCGCTCCCGGTGCCCGGACAGGACCGATCGTGAGGAAGACCGCCTTGATACGTGTCACACGCGCCGCGGCCACCGCCGCGGCGTTACTCGCACTGGCGGCGGTGTCGCCCGGACCGGCCTTCGCGCAGCCGGCGCCCGGGGAACCGTCGACGACGACCGGGAGCCGCCTCGGGGACCTGGGACTCCCCGACGGCTGGAAGATCACCGGGGCCGGTGCGGGCAGGCAACTGGTCTGGACGTCGCCCGAGCCGGTGCCCATGGGCGACGCCCGGGTCGAGTTCCACGCGGGCGACCGGCTGCTCGGCCACCCGACCGCGCAGCCGGACGGCCGTACGTTCCGACTGCCCCTCGGGGCCACCCGCCTCGACGAGGGCACACGGCTGCGGGTGACGGCGGGCGGGCGGCCCCTGGACGGGCGCGCGCCGAGCGGCGCGGCGCGACTCCGCCCCGCCACCCCGGCCGACCCCTCCGCCCCGACCGCCCTGCCGGAGGTACCGCTGCCGGCCAACGCGGTCGACCCCGGGACGCCCGGGCGCTACCGGACGGTCAAGGGCTCGTACGACCTCGCCTCCGTACGCCTGCCGGGATACCCGGAGCCGATCGAGATGCGCGCCACCGTGGTGGGACCCGCCGACGCGCCGGGGAAGCGGCCCGTGGCCCTCTTCCTGCACGGCCGCCACGCGACCTGCTACGTCCCCGGAACCGACGAGTTGGACGGCTCGTGGCCCTGCGCCGCGGGCTCACGGCCGCTGCCGAGCCACGACGGGTACCTGCGCGCGCAGCGACTCCTCGCCTCGCAGGGGTACGTCACCTTCTCCATATCCGCCAACGGCATCAACGGGCAGGACTCCAGCGTCGATGACGCCGGCGCACAGGCCCGCTCGTCCCTGGTGCGCCTGCACCTGGCCCGCTGGGCGGACTGGTCCGCGCACCGCGCCGGCGCCCCGGCGGCCGTGCGCGCCACCTCGCCCGCGGACCTCTCGCGCGTGCTGCTCGTCGGCCACTCCCGGGGCGGCGAGGGCGTCAACCGGGCCGCGGTCGACAGCCTCAACCCGCCGCCCGCGGACCAGGACGGCTACCACGGCCCCGTCCGGTGGACGATCCGCGGCACCGTCCCGATCGGACCCACGATCTTCGGCCGCAACCCGGCCCCCGACGTGCCGTCCATGACGATCCTGCCGGGCTGCGACGGCGACGTCTTCGACCTCCAGGGCCAGAACTTCGTCGACGGCACGCGCGGTGTCAGCCGGGGCAGCGCCCTGCACAGCGCGGTCTACATGGTCGGCGCCAACCACAACTACTTCAACAGCGAGTGGACGCCGGGACAGGCCAAGGCCTACGCCTTCGACGACTTCTCGTCCGACGACGGCACCGACCCGGTGTGCTCCCCCGGCACGGCGACCCGCCTCACCGCGACCCGGCAGCAGGCCGCCGGCGCGACCTACATCGCCGCCGCGGCCCGGCTGTTCGTCGGCGGTGACGACGCGGTCCGTCCGCTGCTCGACGGCTCCGGCCGCCGCGCGCCCTCGGCCGGCCCGGTCCGGGTCCTCGCCCACGCCGTCGGCGGGAACCGCACGCCCGGCTTCCTGCCGGACTCCGGGGTGACCGCCTCCGGCGCCGGACGGATCTGCGCGCAGGTCGACACCGACGCCGCCCGTTCCTGCCTCTCCCCCGAGGAGCCCGGCAGGTCGCCCCACTTCGCGTCCTGGGACGCCTCCACCGAGCCCGGGCGCAATGCCGTCGCGCTCCAGTGGACGAACCCCGGCTCCCGCGCCACGGTCCGGTCGGCCCGCCCGGTCTCCCTGGCCGGGTCCGACGCCCTGGCCCTGCGGCTCATCGTCCCGCCCAACAGCACGGGGACCACGCTGGACATCGCCGTCACCGACGCCTCGGGCCGCCGCGCGACCCTGGGCCGTACCCGTGTCGACGGGCTGCCCGGCACCGAGCGGACCGCGTCCTACTGGGCCCGCGAGGTCCGGGTGCCGCTGGCCCCCGCGGCCCGCTCCGGCCTGGACCTGAAGCGGATCACGAGCCTCGAACTGACCCCCGGCGGCGGCGCCGGCCGCGCCTGGCTGATGGACGCCTGGGGCTGGCGCCCCGGCACGCCGGCGGCCCGCCCGGCCGCCCTCACCCGTGTCGACATCGGCCGACTGACGGTGAAGGAGGGCGACTCCGGGGTCCGCACCTACCGCGTCCCGGTCCAGGTCTCGGGTCGGGGCAGCGGCCAGGTCCGCCTGTTCCTCCCCGACCCGGACACGGGCGCGGTCGCCTCCCGTACGGTGACGGTCCGCCCGGGGCACCATGACCTCGACATCCCGATCGAGGTGCGTGGCAACACCCGCTACGGCCAGGACCTGTGGCGCACGGCCTTCGTGAGGGCCGTGCGCGGCACCGTGGTCGGCTCCCACCGGGGCGGTGTCACCGTGCTGAACGACGACGCCGCGCCGAAGGTGACCCTGACGCCCGTCGCCGACGACGTCACCGAGGGCGCGCCCCTGAGCTGGCGCGTCTCCCTCTCCGCGGCCGCCGACATCGACGTCTTCGGCAACATCTCGTTCCTGCCCGTCACCACCGGCACCGAACTGAACACCGCCGACGTCGACCCCGCCTGGCTCGAGAGCCAGCTCGGCCACGTCCCCGACCCCGCCGTCACCTTCTCGGAGGCCGCGGCGTCCTCCGGCTTCGCCCTCGGCGTCTCCGTCCCCGCCGGGCAGACGAGCACCGAGATCACCGTGCCGACCGTCCGCGACGCCCTCGCCGAGCCGGCCGAGTCGCTGCGCGCCGGACTGACCACCTACGACGGCTCGTGGGAGCCCGTCCCCGGCCCGGAGTTCACGGGAACGGTGCGGGAGGCGCCGTGACCTGACACGACGGGGCCGTTCCGGAGCGATCCGGAACGGCCCCGACTCGTCCCCGGCGGACCCGCGAGGGCCGCCGGGAAGAGTTCACCGACGCGGGCCGAAGGGACCCCCGGCCGGAAGCGGCGGCTGCGCGAGGCGTACGAGCTCCAGCGCCTGCTCGGGGAACCAGTGGCCGGCGGCGGGGTCGACCGCACCGCGTTCGGGGTCCTCGGGGCCGGCGGTGCCGCGCAGGCACAGGCCGTCCGACTCGCCGGGGATCTTGATCCAGAGCTTGGCGTCGTACAGCGGGTCGCCCGTGGCGGTGGTCGGCCGGTCGCCGAGACCGCGACCGGGCGGGTTGCACCAGTCCTGCGCGTCGGTGTACTTGCCGGGCGGCGCGGTCCAGGGCCCCAGGCCGTTGCGGCTGGTGTCGGTGACGAAGTGCTTCCGTCGGGAGAGGGGCGTCGTCACGTGCTCCGCGATCCACGCCTCGGCGTCGGCCCGCGGCCGGTACTGGTCGGGGCAGTCGGCCGCCGCACCGCCGTCCTCCACGTAGCCGACGCAGGCGGAGATCAGCGTCCCGTACCAGTGGCCGTCCTCCTCCGTACGGTAGTTGGACGCGTTGGTGAAGAATCCGGTGGCGTCGCCGACACCGGCCCGGATCAGGCGCGGCACGATGGATCCCACCGTGTGCCAGCCCGGGTGACCGGTGTCGAGGTACACCTTGGCCCGGGCGAGCCCGCCCAGCGTGTCGACGGCGTAACGCACCTCGGTGAAACGGGCTTCGGTCCTGGTGCCCTGGGCGTCGTCCTGGCCGCAGTCGGCGGGCAGCAGCGCCAGCGAGTCGGGTTCGAGGACGACCATGGCGTCGTGCCCTCCTATGCCCCGCGCCACGGCGTCCACCCACGCCTGGTACTCGGCCGTCGTCGAGGCGCCCCCGCCCGAGTAGTTCGAGCAGTCGCGGCCGGGCACGTTGTACAGGGCGAGCACCGGAACGGCGCCCTTGCGGGCCGCGTCCCGGACGACCACCCGGACCTGACGCTCGACCTCGGCCGGCGCCTGGTCTCCGTACCAGACGGCCTGCGGCGTACGCACCATGGCCAGGACGCCCACCGCCTCCGCGTACCTCCCGCCCCGCACGAGTCCGGCGACCTGCTCGTACGCCTCCGGGTTGGCCTCCGGCGCGTAGAGGCGGCCCCCGTGCGACCGGGCGGAGCCCACCGC
Source organism: Streptomyces sp. NPDC056361 (assembly GCF_042262805.1). Classification (NCBI taxonomy): domain Bacteria; kingdom Bacillati; phylum Actinomycetota; class Actinomycetes; order Kitasatosporales; family Streptomycetaceae; genus Streptomyces; species Streptomyces sp. NPDC056361. The sequence goes on along the minus strand of NZ_JBHJQI010000144.1, from coordinate 5,863 downwards.
CGCGTCCGCACCCGCGGATTGAGGCCCCGTCAGCAGGGCGGCGGCGAGAGCCAGGGGCAGCGCGAGCGCGCGGGCTGCGGTTCTGCGGCGCATGGGAAGGATGACCTCCGTCGACGGCACGATCGGGCGGGCTCCCGGTCCACTGTGAGGGACACGAGACGGATGGGAGCGCTCCCACGAGCCTCCCGGAGGCTGTGGCGCGCCGTCAAGAGCCGTGCACGGGTCGGCCGGTGGCGATCGGTGGTGTTCGGTGGCGATCGGGCATCGACCGGCACGGACGCCTCGGCGGCGGGAGGCGCCGGGCGGGCTGCGCGTCCGCCTCGGCCGGCTCTTCGCGGTTGCGGGTGCCACGCGAACCGGCGGGCGACGGGTTCCGCGGTCACGCCGTGGTGGGTCACGCCGTGGTGGGTCACGCCGAACAGCACGGTCGCGGCCGTCACGTCGAGGACGAGGTTCGCCTGCGCGTGCGGGTGCGCGCGCCCGCGCTCAGCCCGGCAGGCGGAAGCCGTCGAACAGGTCGTCCATGCCCCGCAGGGCGAGGCGGGTGGGCGTGGCGCGGACCGCGAGGTCGCGGGCCGCCACGGCGAGCGGGTGGCGGAGGGCGCCCAGGCGGCCGACGCGGCGGGCCCGGACGCGGACGGCGTCGGTACGGTCGCGACGGGCGGCGGTGTAGGCGGCGAGGGCGGCCGGGACGGCGTCCGGGCGGCCGGCGCCGTCGACTCCCCCGCCACTGCCGACTCTCCTGTCACCCCCGCCACCACCGTCATCGCCTGCGCTGCCGCCACCGCCGTCGCCGCCATGGCCGTCACGACCGCAGTCGCCGTCGCTGCGGCCGTCCCCTGCCGGCAGGAGGTGGGCGAGGACGACCGCGTCCTCGACGGCCTGGCAGCCGCCCTGGCCGAGGTTCGGGGCCATGGCGTGGGCGGCGTCGCCGAGCCAGGCGATGCGGCCGTGGTGCAGTCGCGGGAGCGGGGCGGCGAGTTCGTGGAGGTCGTGGTGGAGGACGTCGGTGGGGGCGAGGCGGTCGACGCGGTCGAGGAGGGCCGGGATCGGGTCGTGCCACGAGCCGAAGCGGCGGCGGAGTTCGGCGCGCGGGTCGGCGAACCGGTGGCCGGCCGGCACGGCGGCGGTGGCGTAGAGGTAGAACCGGCCGTCGGTGAGCGGGGTCACGCCGAACCGCCCGCCCCTCCCCCAGGTCTCGCTCATCGCCTGGATCCCCAGGTCCGGGGCCTCCACGAGGGCCCGCCAGGCGGTCTCGCCGAGGTAGCGCAGGCCGGGGTGGGCGGGGAAGTACGCGCGACGCAGCGGGCTGTGGATCCCGTCGGCGGCGACGACCACGTCGGCGGGCAGGTCCGGGCCCTCTTCCGTACGGACGACCGGTCGGCTCTCCGCGTCGTCGACGGCGGTCACCGTGGTGCCGTAGCGGAGGGCCTCCGTCGGCAGGGCGCCGGTCAGGGCGACGGTGAGGGCCGGGCGCGGGACGGCGATCGGGGGCATTCCGTAGCGCGCCGCCAGCTCGGCGGTGCCGGTCCGGGTGAGCCACCGGCCGTCGGTGCGGCGCACGCCCATGGCGGCGGGTACGGCGCTGCCGGTGACGCGGGTGACGTCGACGCCGATGGCGTGGAGGGCGCGCAGTGCGTTGGGCGCGAGGCCGATGCCGGCGCCGGTGACGGGGGGTTCGGGGGCGCGTTCGCACACGGTGACGCTCCATCCGCGGCGGTGCAGGGCCACCGCGGCCGTGAGCCCGCCGATCCCCGCTCCGACCACGACCACGCGACGCCTCGGCATGAAGCTGCCCCCCCCCTGTGCACGACTCCCCGAATGGGCTCCCCGTACGGGCAGCCCCGTACGACGGTAAGGGCACGGGTGCTCGGAATGCCCGTTCGGGCCGTACGCGCCTCACGGACGCGACGGCCACCGGATGCGACGGCCACCGGGCGGGGCGGCCACCGGGCGGGGCGGCCCGGCAGGGTGACGCCCGGGGCGCTGGTCGCGCGCCCCGGGCGTCGTCGGGTTGCCGGCGGTCCGGCCTCCGGGTCAGAGGGCGCCGACGATGTCCTCGACGCGGTCCTTGGCGTCGCCGAAGAGCATGGAGGTGTTCTCGCGGAAGAAGAGCGGGTTCTGGACGCCCGCGTAGCCGGAGGCCATGGAGCGCTTGAAGACGATGACCTTGCCGGCTTCCCAGACGGTGAGCACGGGCATGCCGGCGATGGGGCTGCTGGGGTCGTCCGCGCCGGCCGGGTTGACGGTGTCGTTGGCGCCGATGACGAGGACGACGTCGGTCTTGGCGAAGTCGTCGTTGATCTCGTCCATTTCGAGGACGATGTCGTAGGGCACCTTGGCCTCGGCGAGGAGCACGTTCATGTGGCCGGGGAGGCGGCCGGCGACGGGGTGGATGCCGAAGCGGACGTCGACGCCCTTCGCGCGGAGCTTCGAGGTGAGTTCCGCGACCGGGTACTGGGCCTGGGCGACGGCCATGCCGTAGCCGGGCGTGATGACCACGGACCGGGCGGAGCCGAGGAGTTCGGCGGCGCCCTGGGCGGTGATCTCCGTGTGCTCGCCGTAGTCGACGTCCGAGCCCGAGGGCGCCTCGATGCCGAAGCCGCCCGCGATCACGGAGACGAAGGAGCGGTTCATCGCCTTGCACATGATGTAGGAGAGGTAGGCACCGGAGGAGCCGACCAGCGCGCCGGTGATGATGAGCAGGTCGTTGCCGAGGAGGAAGCCGGAGGCCGCGGCGGCCCAGCCGGAGTAGCTGTTGAGCATGGAGACGACGACCGGCATGTCGCCGCCGCCGATCGAGGCCACCAGGTGCCAGCCGAGCGCCAGCGCGACGACGGTCACCGCGATCAGCAGCCACAGCTCCGGCGCGACGACGAACCAGACCGTGAGGGCGACGAAGAGTCCCAGCGCGCCGAGGTTCAGGGCGTTCTTGCCGGGCAGGACCAGCGGCTTGGAGTCGATCCGCGCCGACAGCTTCAGGTTGGCCACGATGGAGCCGGTGAAGGTCACCGCGCCGATGAAGACGCCGATGAACACCTCGGCGTGGTGGATGCCCAGGGTGCCGAGCGCGTCCAGGGCGGCGGCCTCGGGGCCGTGGGGTTCGTGCTCGACGTTGAGGTAGCCGTTCCAGCTGACCAGGACGGCCGCGAGACCGACGAAGGAGTGCAGCAGCGCGATCAGTTCGGGCATGCCCGTCATCTCGACACCGCGGGCACGCTGTACGCCGATCAGCGCGCCGACCACCATGGCCAGGCCCATCAGGCCGAGGCCCGCGGTGCTGACGTCGCCGTCGATCGCGAGCACGACCGACGCGACCAGCGCGACGCCCATGCCGAGCATGCCGAAGCCGTTGCCGAGCCGTGCCGACTCGTGCTTGGAGAGTCCTGCCAGCGCCAGAATGAACAGCAACGCGGCAACGAGGTAGGCCGCTTGCGCGGCGAGGGTCGCAGACATGTCAGCTCCTGTTGAACATGGCGAGCATGCGACGCGTCACCGCGAAGCCGCCGAAGACGTTGATACTGGCCAGAAGGATCGCCACGAACGACAGCACCGTGACCGCGGTGCTCGAATGCCCGATCTGCAGCAGCGCGCCGACGACGATGATCCCGGAGATCGCGTTCGTCACCGACATCAGCGGCGTGTGCAGCGCGTGGTGCACATGACCGATGACGTAGTAGCCGATCACGATCGCGAGCACGAAGACCGTCAGGTGGGGCAGCAGCGCCGCGGGCGCGAACGCGGCGGCGAGGAACAGCGCGAGCGCGCCGATCGCCACCCCGCCGAACCGCCGCGCCGGCGTCATCGGCGCCTTCTTCGGCTTCGCCGGCTCCGTCGCGGCGGCGGGGGCGGCGGCCGGGGCCGCCGAGACCTGCACCGGCGGGGGCGGCCAGGCCGACTCGCCCGCGCGCACGACGGTGATCGAGCGCTGCACCGGGTCGTCCCAGTCGAGGAGGAGCGACCCGTCCTTCTCGGGCGTCATCAGCTTCAGCAGGTTCACCAGGTTCGTGCCGTACAGCTGCGAGGCCTGGGCGGGCAGCCGGCCCGCGAGGTCGGTGTAGCCGATGATCGTCACGCCGTTCTCGGTGACGACCTTCTCGCCCGCCACCGTGCCCACGACGTTGCCGCCGTTGGCGGCGGCCATGTCCACGATCACCGAGCCCGGCTTCATGCCGGCCACCATCTCCGCGGTGATCAGCGTGGGCGCGGGGCGCCCGGGGATCAGCGCGGTGGTGATGACGATGTCGACCTCACGGCACTGCGCGCCGTACAGCTCGGCCTCGCGCGCCTTGTAGTCGTCGCCCATCTCCTTGGCGTAACCGGTCTTCGAGACCTCGACCTCGGGGGACGCGATCGACAGGTACTCACCGCCCAACGACCTGACCTGGTCGGCCACTTCGGGCCGGGGGTCGGTCGCCCGCACGATCGCGCCGAGCGACCCGGCCGCGCCGATCGCCGCGAGGCCCGCGACGCCCGCGCCGGCGACGAGCACCTTCGCCGGCGGCACCTTGCCCGCCGCGGTCACCTGGCCGGTGAAGAAGCGCCCGAACGCGTGCGCCGCTTCCACCACGGCCCGGTAGCCGGCGATGTTCGCCATCGACGACAGCACGTCCATCGACTGCGCCCGGCTGATGCGCGGGACGGCGTCCATCGACAGCGCGGTGAACGGCCGGCGGCCCAGCTCCTCGACCATCGCGGGGTCGAACGCCGGCGCGAACAGGGCGATCACCGTCGCCTCCGACCGCACGTCGTCGAGCTGTGCCGGGCTGGGCGCGTTGACGCCCAGCACCACGTCCGCGGTCGCCGCCTCGCCGATGCGCGCGCCGGCGGCCTCGTAGGCGCTGTCGGTGAAGCCCGCCGCGACACCCGCGCCCGAGTCGACGACCACGTCGTACCCCAGTTTGCGGATCGGCTCGATCGTGGCCGGCGTGGCCGAGACACGGTTCTCACCCGCCCGCGCTTCCTTGAGGACTCCGACAATCACGAGAATTCTCCGTTCGCTGGTGTTGCCGACAACGGCCTGCCACGACCTCGACTCCGGTTCGGCTTCAGGCCCGATCAGAATCGGGGCACCGCCGCCTCGACCGGAAGCGCCACAGCCGTGATCAATGCCACATCACCCCACCGGATCGCCGCGAGCGACTACGCCGCAGTTGCTCGCAGCTCGCCGCAGGGGGTGAAGCGAGGAATTCCCTCACTTCACCCCCTGCGCAGCCGAGCATCCCTCCGCAGAAGGGCACGACAGTCGGCGGTGTGTGATTCATGTCGCCCACCACGCCGCCCCTGGGAGGAGATCCACTGGTACGCGAACAATGAAAGGATCGACGGTCCCGAGCCGGACATCCCGGAGATCAAGCCCGACCTTTCGAATCTTCTCCAGCGCATGGGACGAGAGCGGACAGATGACCGACGACGCTGACGCGCGGAGTGCCGCGGACGTCGTGGCCGAGGAATGGCACTTCCTCCTCGGGGGCACCCACGACCTGGTCGACGTGGAGGCCGTCCGCGCGGCGCACGCGCAGCCGCGGCTGCGCTTGCTCTTCCCCCTGGTCGGTCACGGAGTGCTGTACTTCAGCGGCTGCACCGGAATGCCCGCCGCCCACGTCGGCGGGCAGGTGTACCCGCGCGGCGCCGACGGGCTGTTCCGGGTGCGCGGGCCCAAGGGGGTGGGGACCCTCGGCAGGACGGAGAGCCTGGAGGAGGCGTTCGCGCTGGTCGTCGCCGACCTCCCCGAGGACTGCGGGCCGGCCGTGCTCGGCGGCGCGGGCCGCGTCTGACCGCGGGCACGCGGCCCCGCGGCTGCCGGACCCCTCTCCCCCGGACCGGTGTACGACAGCGGCGCCCGGCCCCGGCAGGTGGTCCC